>CAYLJK010000009.1:0-3187 GCA_964383975.1 uncultured Gemmatimonadales bacterium
GTCGGGATCGAGTGGCACAACGGCGTGGACGGCATCAGCCTCCCGCTGCTCATCCTCACGGCGATCGTCTTCCTGACCGGCGTGCTCGTGATGTGGGAGCTGCAGGAGCGCGTGAAGGAGTACTTCGCCTTCATGACGCTCCTCGTCACGGGCGTGTTCGGGGTCTTCATGGCGCTCGACCTCTTCTTCTTCCTTTTCTTCTACGAGGTCGCGGTCCTCCCCATGTACCTGCTCATCGCCGTCTGGGGGAGCACCCGCAAGGAGTACGGGGCCATGAAGCTCACCCTGTACCTTCTCGCCGGGACCGCGCTGGTCGTGCCCGCCGTGCTGGCCATCTACTGGGCCGCGGGGATGGGGACCTTCGACCTCACCCGGCTCGCGGCGGCGACGTACGGCCGCACGTTCCAGGTCGTGGTCTTCCCGTTCCTGTTCGTCGGGTTCGGCGTGCTGGCCGGCCTGTGGCCCTTCCACACCTGGTCGCCGGTCGGCCACGTGGCGGCCCCCACGGCGGTCTCCATGCTGCACGCGGGCGTCCTGATGAAGCTCGGCGCCTACGGCATCCTCCGCATCGCGATGCCGGTGCTGCCCGAGGGCGCGGCCGCCTGGGCCGATGTCGCGGCGGTCATCGCGACGATCAACATCGTGTACGGCGCGTTCGTGGCGCTCGCCCAGACGGACCTCAAGTTCGTCATCGGCTATTCATCGGTCTCGCACATGGGGATCGTGCTCCTCGGGCTCAGCACCCGCTCGGTGGACGGGCTCAACGGCGCGGTCTTCCAGATGTTCGCGCACGGGATCATGACAGCCCTCTTCTTCGCCGCGGTCGGGTACATCTACGATCGCTACCACACGCGCGACGTCGGCCGGCTCGGCGGCCTCTCCTCGACGATCCCGGTCGCGTCCGCGTTCTTCATCGTCGCCGCCCTGACGGGCGCGGGCGTCCCCGGCTTCGCCTCGTTCTGGGCCGAGCTGCTGGTCTTCCTCGGGACCCTCAAGACCTACCCAGTGCTCGCGGCGATCGTGGTCCTCGCCCTCACCCTGACGCTCGCCTACTCGATCCGCGTGATCCTCCTCGGGTTCTTCGGCCAGCCGCGTGAGGCCTTCCCGCCGGTCGCGGACATCCCCGCGTGGCTGGCCCTGCCGCGCGCGATCCTCGTGGCCGTGCTCCTCATCCTCGGCTTCTGGCCGCGGCTCGCGCTCGACGTGATCGATCCCGCGGTGCGGGCCCTGACCGGGGTGCTGTCGTGACCCGCTACGCCGCGCTGCTCCCCGAGGTCGTGCTCGGCCTGACCGGGCTGGTCGTCTTCGCCGTGCTGCTCGGCCGCGGCGCGGCTCGCGCCGCGCGCGCCCGGCTCCTCACGCAGCTCGGGGCACTGCTCATGCTCGCGGCGTGCGTCGTGACCGCGGACGCCGCGCTCGACATCTTCTGGCTCGCCTACCGCGTGGACGCCTTCAGCCAGGTCGTGAAGGGGGCGGTGGCGCTCGGCCTCCTCCTAGCCACGTTCGTCGTGGCCGACGGGGCGGGGCAGCGCGAGGACGCGCGGGGGGAGCTGTTCTTCTTCCTCATCACGTCCAGCGGTGGCTTGGTGGTCATGGCGAGCGCCGTGGAGGCGGTGGCCCTCTACCTCGCGCTCGAGATCGCCTCGTTCTCGCTGATCGTCCTCGTGCCGCTGCGCGAGGGCTTCCCGGGCGGGCGCGAGGCGGCGCTGAAGTTCCTGTTCGTGGGCCTCGGCTCGTCCGTCATCACGCTGCTCGGACTGGTCATCCTCGTCGGCCTCACGGGGACCACCCAGCTCACGCAGATGGCGCTTGTGTTCCCGCGGCTCGCTGGCGAGCCGGCGCTGCTGTTCGGCGCGGGGGCGTTCCTGGCCGGGTTCCTGTTCAAGCTGGCGTTCGTCCCGTTCCACTTCTGGGCGCCGGACGTCTACCAGGGGGCGAGCCACGGGGTGGCGGCGTTCGTCGCGACGGCGTCGAAGATGGCCGCCGTCGCCGTCCTGGCCCGGCTGCTCGCGCTCCTCGACCTCGGTGCCGCGCAGCTGGCCGGCGTCCTCGCGCTCGCGGCCGCGGTCTCGATGACGCTCGGGAACCTCGTGGCGATCCAGCAGCGCGACGTGAAGCGGCTGCTGGCGTGGTCGGCCGTGGCGCAAGCCGGCTACATCGTGACCGGCCTCGTCGCCCTGAGCCCCGACGGCTTCGGCGCGGCGGTGTTCTACGGGATCCTGTACCTGCTCATGAACGCGGCAGCGTTCCTGGTGGTGGCGCGGGTGGCGCCCGACGGCACGAACCCGTCGCTCGACGACCTGCGAGGTCTGCACCGCCGCTCGCCCCTGCTGGCGGTGACGCTGCTCCTTGCCTTGTTCGCGCTCGCCGGCGTGCCGCCCACGTCCGGCTTCCTCGGGAAGTGGTTCCTGTTCCGCGCCGCGATGGCCGAGGGGTGGTGGTGGCTGGTGCTGCTCGGCGCGATCAACAGCACCATCTCCGTCTACTACTACCTGATCGTGGTCAAGCACGCCTACCTGTTGCCGGAGGAGCACGAGCGGCCGCTCGCCCTCCGAGCCGGGGACAAGGTGCTGTGCTACGCGCTCTCGGGCGCGACGGTGCTGCTGGGCGTCTACCCCACGCCGCTCTACGACTGGGCGCGGCAGGCGGTGACGAACCTGCCCTGAGGTCGGACCCGACGGACGGGGAGACGGACGGGCGCACCGTCCGTTCCCTTCGGGCTGTCAGGCCGGGCGCAGCCCCCCGAGCAGCGCCCGCAGGTCGAGGGTCCCGGCCCGCTCCCGGATCCGATGCTCCACCCGCGGATAGATCGTCTTCGCATCCTGCTGGAACCGGTCGAAGAGCGCGCGCAGGTCGTTGGCGCTCAGCCGCCGCCCCTGCCGGTAGTACTCGTCCGCGGCGTGCCCGAGCGCGTAGGTGGCGGCGAAGGTCACGACGGCGCCCGTGGCGATCCGCGCCGCGCCCCGGCCGAGGCCGCCGAGCAGCGTGCCGGCCAGGCCGCCGATGACGCGCATCGCGACCGACTCCAGCCCCTGGGCCACGGCGCCGATGCCGAGCGTGGCCGCCAGGTCTTTCACCTGGTTGACGTCCAGCCGCTGACCGTGCCGGCGGCCGACCTGGTAGACCATGCGCAGCTGGAGCGGCAGGATCGCGACATCAATATCCGAATACAGCCGCGCTTTGCCAG
>CAYLJK010000009.1:3197-15214 GCA_964383975.1 uncultured Gemmatimonadales bacterium
GGATGGCCTGCTCGAGGATGAACTCGTCGGACGGCCCCGCGGGGGGCCGCCCGGCGTGGACCTCTGCTACCGGGGCGCCGGCGATGGCGTCGGCGGTGCGGCCGGCCTCGGCCACAGCGCCGGCGGGCAGACCAAGGGCCTGGCGCAGTTCCTCGAGGAAGGCCCGCTCCGCGGCGGTGGCAACGCCGTCGCTGGTGATGATCGCGAGCGCGCCGTCGTACGCCGTGCGGCGCGCCTCGTCGTCGGAGAGGCGGGCGGCCAGGTCCGCGACGCGGAGCCCGCCCGCGGCCACCCGCTCCGCGAGCCTGGAGACATCGGGGTCGCCGATGCGGGCGACGACGGCGTCCACGGCGCGCCGCTCCGCGGTGTCGGTCCGGCCGTCGGCGCGCGCGGCGAGCATGGCGATGGCGATGAGCGGCGCATGATCGGTGGTCTTCATCGGGTCCTCGGTCGTGGCTCTCAGGTCAGGCGGTCCGTAACAAGATACGCGCGCCCGGTTTCCCGGTGACCGGTGACCGATGACGGAGCACCGGTCACCGGACGGTCGGTCACCGCACCGACGCCCACCTTCCGGTCGCCGCGCTCCTTTCGTAATCTCGGAGGCACCCGCGAGGAGCCCTGCCGTGCCGCTGCCCCTGCCGCTCGTCGCCGCCGACTCGGTCCGCCGCCTGAGTGTCGCCATCGTCCTCGCGACGAACACCTTCAACCGGACGCTCGCGCCGGCGGAGATCGAGCGGGCGCACGAGGAGGTCGCCGAGTTCTACGCCTTCTACCAGCAGCACGGGGCGGGGAAGGTGGACTTCGACCTCGCGCTGGTGCAGATCGACCGGCCGCTGGCCCGGAACGAGATCGCCGAGGTCTCGCCGGGCCGCTACTACCTCTCCCGCGAGAACCTCGCCGCCGAGCTGGAGGCCCGCGGCTTCCGCGGCCGCTTCGACGAAGTCATCGCGCTTCACGCCTGGAGCAACGCGAACCCGGACCGGGCGCTCCAGGCGTACGGCGGCGGCGCGGTCGGTCCCGATGGCAACTTCCTCGGCGACGCCGGCTTCAACTCCATCCCCGTGATGGGCCGCGACCCGAACACCATCGGCCAGGTGCTCATCCACGAGGTGCTGCACAACCTCGACGACATGTTCTCGCGCTCGGGGATGCCCGACGACTTCCTCAACAGCGACGAGATGAGCCGCAACATGGCCCAGTTGCTGCGCGAGCGGCCTGGCGCGTTCCTGCCCGAGTACAGCGACTCGGCGATGCTCGCCTATGCCGACCGGGAGCGGCAGGGGCGCGAGGCCTACCCGTGGCGGCTACAGCTCGTGTACTACGCCTGGATGCTGGAGCGCACGCCGAAGGCGGCCTGGGACCGGCTCCGCTACGGCCGCATGGTCCCGCGCGAGGGGCGCGGCGTTCGGCCGCTCTATTCCACCGTCTACACCTCGACCGTGAACGACGCCGTGTACGTCCCGGTGCTGGCGCCGGAAGGGAGCCTGCGAGGCGCGGCGCTCACGGCACGCACGTACACCCAGGCCGACTTCGACGGATCGCCGATCTCCTCGGGGCGCTACCTCGCCGGCTGGTTCCCGCTGCGCGCGGGCGGGGCCGACACGGTCCTGCTCGACGTCGGGACCCGGCGCGCGCCGGTCGTCGTGCGCGTGGTGCGCCAGCGGGTGGCGCACGTGGCGGCGCCGGCTGACGCGGTGCGGTACGTTGACGCGCCGTCCGCCGCGCTCGCGCCGGAGGTCCGCGCCGACCGCTGCTGCGGTGAGGCGCCGGTGCTCGCGGGGGCGCGCGTCGTCGAACGCGAGGGGCGCGATCCGGCCACCCTGCCGCCCGGCGTGCATCGTCTGGTCTTCACGTCCGACGTCCCCGGCACGTGGGTCCATCCCGCCCGGACCCGCCTGGAGGTTCGGCGCCGCTGGTCCGTCGCGGGCGACGGCCCGCTCACCGTCGCGGCCGGCGCGCCGGTCACGGTCAACGCCTTCGTCCGCGAGGATCGCGCGCGCGACGACGTCACGGTGCGCGGCTCCCTGGCCGGCCGCCCGCTGGCGCTCACCCGCACCGGGGACGGGCGCTACAGCGTCACCGTGACCGATGAACTGCCGCACGGCCTCCAGTGGGCGCGGCTGGAAGCGCGGGCCCCGGATGGCGCGGTGGTCCGGGAAAGTGTGCACGTGTACGTCCGGCCGGCCGGGTGGATCCAGGTGCCGGAGCGCTATCTGCGGGAACCGGACGGGCGGACGCAAGTGCGCGCGACCATGGTCGGCCGCATGGGGACGGTGCTGCACGAGCCCTTTCCGCTTGTGGCCGTGGCGGACGACCGGGCGGTGCCGCTGCTGTTCTCGCCGGGAAGTGCGGCGTACCAGGCCGCGGTCCCCACCGCGCGGGAGACCGAGCGGATCGTCGTCACCTCGCTCGCCGGCGACCCGCAGCGTCGCGTGGTCCGCGTCGAGCCGGGGCCGCGGACCTTCCCGCCGTCCACCGGCGCCGTGCCGCTGGTGGACCGCGTCTCGCTGCCGCCGTATGCGGCGGCCGTCCGGGTGCGCTCGGCGCCGGCCGTGGACGGCGACGACGGCGATTGGCCGGCGACCGAGGCTCCGCTCGTGCCCCTCGGGCGAGCGAGCTTCGTGCTCACCGACACGGCCCTCTACCGCGGCGATGAGGACCTCTCGGGGTCCGTGCGGTTCGCCTGGGACGACTCCACGCTGTACGTGGCGGGCGAGCTCACCGACGATCCGGTCACGGCCGGCGAGGCCTGGGACACCGACCGTGTCAACCTCGTCTTCGACATGCAGGACAACACCACGCCGGTCACATACGAGACCGCGAATCCGACGCTCGACCGCTGGCAGGACGATGACTACTGGCTCTTCTGGCGCGCGGGCGGCACGGTCGTCCGGCGCTTCGGCAAGGTGAACGCCGACCCCGTCCCGGGCGCGCGGCTGGTGACGCGGCGGACGCGCCTCGGCTGGACCTTCGAGGCCGCCATCCCGCGCGCGGCCCTTCCGGGCTACGTCCCGTTCCCAGGTCAGGTCGCGGGGCTCCAGGTCTTCGTGACCGACGGTGACGCCGAGCGGGCGGCGACCGAGCTGATGTGGACGGCGCGCTGGCCCTACGGCGCCGACGGCATCGAGTGGCGCCTCGCCGAGCTCGGGGTCCTCCTCTTCGTGGATGCCCCCCGGCCATGACCAGTCCGCTCGCCCTGCTCGCACGCGCCGACAAGTGGTACCTCTCCGCCGGGGAGGGCCTGCTCTTCGCGCCGCCGTTCCCGCAGTGGCTCGACCATCCAGGGTTCTGGGACGAGGCACACGTCTTCGAGTACCCGCTCGCGCCGCTGTTCACCGTCTCGTTCGTGGACGAGGCGGGACGCGACATCGCGCTCCACCCCGGCAGGCGCCGGTGGACACCGGCGGCGCTGGAGGTCCCGTACGCCACCGGGGCCAGCCTTGAGCTGCGCGAGGCGCGGATGGTGCTCCCGGGCTTCGTGCTGGGCAGCGAGTGGCAGATCATGAACCGCGGCGCCGCCGCGGTGCGGCTGCACGCGATCGCGTGGACGACCGCGCCCGGGGACGAGGTCGAACCTGACGAGGTGACCTTCGACGAGTCCGAGCTGGCGTGGAACCGCGTGCTCCGGGACCGCGGCGCGCAGACGCTCTCCATCCGGCTGCAGCTCGCGCTGGCCCGCGGCACCGATTCATGGGGTGCGGTGCGCGCCGAGCGGACCGCCGACCAGCCGTACTTCCGCCTCACGCCGTTCTGGGACCGCTGGGACCGGCTGCGTCCCGGCCTGCGCGGCGCCGCGGCACTGGAGGGGATCAGTACCGCGGGGCTGGTCTACCTCGGGCTGCACCGCGTCATCGAGATCGAGCCCGGCGGCACCGCGCGGCTCGCCGCCGCGCTGCGCGCCGTGCCGGACCTGGTGGAGTCCGCCGCGCGCGCCCCGGCGCCGCCGACGCGGCGGGCCAGCTCGTTCCTGGCCGCGAGCCAGGCGTCGTGGGAGGCGTACTACGCCGACCTCCCCGCGTTCCGGTGTTCCGATCCGTACTTCGAGCGCACCTGGACCTACCGCTGGTTCGGCCTGCGGCTGAACGCGATCGCGCCGGGGTGGGGCAACTACGTCGCCCCCACGGTCTGCGAGGGGATCGGCGTCTTCCACGAGCCCATCACCTACAGCGCCCAGTGCCATCTCCGCGAGCTGCGGTGGGCTCGCGACCCGGAGTGGGCGCGCGGGGTGCTGCGGACCTTCGTCGCGCACCAGAAGCCGGACGGCTCGTTCCACGGTCGCATCTACGCGAACCACCTCACGGGAACGGACTTCTACCACGCGGACTGGGGCGGGGCCCTGCTCGCGCTCGACGCCGTGCATCCGTCGGACGCGTTCCTGCGCGAGGTCCTCCCCGCGCTGGAGGGCTACGCCGACTGGATGGTCACGACGCGCGACGCCGACGGCACGGGGATGATCGACGTCGTGGACCAGTACGAGACCGGGCAGGAGTACATGTCCCGCTACCAGGCGGTGGACCCCGACGCCGACCGGTACGGCTGGGAGAACCGCATCCGTCTCAAGGGCATAGATGTCACGGTGTATGCGTACCGGCTCTTCCAGGCCCTCGCCGCGCTGGCGCCGCGGGGCGGGGTGGATGGGGCGCGGTGGGCGGCGGCGGCGGCGCGGACGCGCCGCGCGATCCGCGAGCGGATGTGGGATACGGAGACCGGGATGTTCAGCGACGTGGACCCCGCGACCGGGTGCCGCACGCGCGTGAGCGCCGCCGTCTGCTTCTACCCGTACGCGACCGACCTGGTGGACGCGGACCATCTCGAGGGGTTCGCGCGGCAGCTCTTCGACCCGCGCACCTTCTGGACGCCGTACCCGGTGCCGAGCTCGTCCGCAGCGGACCCGCTGTACGACCCCGACGCGGCCTGGCGCGGGAAGCGGCACAACTGCCCCTGGAACGGCCGGGTCTGGCCGATGACGAACAGCCACGTCGCCGAAGCGCTCGCCTCCGTCGCGGTCGGGCACCTGCCCGCGCTCCGCCCCCGCGTCGCGGAGTTCATCACGAAGTTCGTGCGGATGCTCTTCTGGGACGGGGACGCGTCGCGGCCCAACTGCTTCGAGCACTACCACCCGGTGAACGGCCGGCCGTGCGCCTGGCGCGGCGTGGACGACTATCAGCACTCGTGGGTGAACGACCTCATCGTGCCGTACGTCGTCGGTCTGCGCCCGGCCGGCGAGGGTCGCTGCGTCGTGGACCCGATGCCGTTCGCGCTCGACGGTTTCGAGGCGGTCGGCCTGCCGATGCAGGGCGCGCGCGTGGACGTGCGGCGGGACGGCGAGGCGCTGGTGGTGCACCTCAACGGGCGCGAGGCGGCCCGGGGTCGCCTCGGCGAGCCGATTGCGCTCCAGCTGTGAGGCTCCACGTCGTCCTCGCCGCGCCTCCGGGCCCCGAGTCCGACGCCGCCTGGGCGTGGCTCGCGGGATGCGAGGCGGTGGCGGCCCGCCGGGTCGAACCGGCCGGGCTCGCATCCGCGCTCGCCGACGCGGACGTGGCCTGGGTGCATGCCGCGACCGATCCCGGGCCGGTGCCCGTGGACGCCCTGGCGCGCTTCGCGGCGGCGGGCGGCGGCGTGGTCCTGTCCCTGCGTGCCGCCGCGCTCCCTGTCCCGATGGGGATCGAGGCCGTCCCGCCCAACGAGGTCGCCGAGGAGCGCTGGCGCCACGTGGCGGACCCATACTGGACGCCCGCCTTCCACGCCATGGCGGCGTACCCGCACATCCGCGGGCTCGCCACGTGGGGCCCGCATCCGCTGGTCGAGGGGCTCCACAACGGCACCTACTGCTGGACCGCGACGGAAGGCGAGCCGTGGGTCTGGTGCGGCTACACCGGCGGCGTGCGGCCGAGCGGCCGTGTCGTCGGGGTCGAGCGCGCGTACATCGCCCAGGACCCGCGTCGCATCGTCGCGTGGGAGTACGAGCTGGGCGCCGGCGTGGTGCTCTGCCTCGGCGCCCACCTGCTGTTCGCGGCGCCCGACCGCACCCTGCGCGCGCAGCTTGAGCGCCTGGCGCTGAACGCGCTGCGTGCCGCCGCGAGCCCCGGCGGCGAGCGCAGCGCGTGGCCGACGCCGGGCGCCCTGGCCGGGCCGGACCCGACGCTCGACCTGCCGTCGCCGTTCGACCTCACGGGCGCGCTGCCGCCGGTCGCTGACGAGCCGCCGTCCGCGACCGGGCCCGCTGAGTTCCGGCCGTACGATCTGGCGGGCCGGCGGCTGCTGCTCGTCGGCCGGGAGACCGCGGGCACCGAGGAGATGTGGGTCCATCCGCACCGCGTCGTCGCGTCCTGGGACGTGGCCGTTGACGGGGCCCCGGCCGCCGGGGCGGACGTCGCGATTACCGCCGACGTGGTGGTGCGGGAGCTGGAAGGCGCCCACCGCCGCGTGACGGAGACGACGTTCGTGGCCCTCGAGCACCCGGTCGCGGTCGTGGAGTACGCCGCGCTGCGCCGGCGCCGCGAGACGGCGGCCCTTCCGCCGCCCTCGGTCGAGGTCACGGTGGCGATGGACCTGCGCCGCGCGTGGCCGTTCGCGGCGGGCTGCGGCGGCGACCTGCGCTTCCACGCGCGCCCCGACGGCCGCGTGGTGATGGTCACGACCGCCTCGGGCGACGGCGTCGCGGCGCTGCTCCTCGACCGGCCGGCGGCGGTGACCGTGCGGGCCGTCCGCCTGCGCGAGGCGCAGGGCGTGGAGTGCGCCATCAGCGCCGCGCTCGATCTGCCGCTGCGGATCGCCGTGGCCGGCGGCGTGGGCCGGGCCGACTTCGACCGCGCGCTCGGCGTCCTGCGCCGGCAGGGCGTCCAGGGTCTCGTCCGCCAGCGGCTCCTGCGCGCCGCGACGCTGCGAGAGGCGCGGCTCGCCGTCCGGTCGGCCGATCCGCGCCTCGACGCGGCGTGCGCCTGGGCGGTCCGGCGGCTCGACGCCTGCGTCGGCGACGTGCCCGGCGTGGGACGCTCGCTCTTTGCCGGATACGCCGCGTCCCAGCCCGGCTGGTCCGAGGCCCGCCCGGGGTACGCGTGGTTCTTCGGGCGCGACGCCTGCTGGACCGCGTTCGCTCAGCTGGCCGCCGGGGAATTCGGTGTGCCGCGGCAGGTGCTGCGGTTCCTCGGCGACCGCCAGGACGTCACGGGCAAGGTCCTCCACGAGGCGACCACGTCCGGGCAGTTCCACTACGACGCCGCGGACAGCACGCCGCTGTACCTGCTGCTCGCCGCGCGGTACCTCGCCTGGAGCGGCGACGTCGCCTTCATCCGCGCGATCTGGCCGCGGCTGCGGCAGGCTCTGGCCTTCTGCCTCTCCACCGACCGGGACGGCGACGGCCTCATCGAGAACACAGGCGTCGGGCACGGCTGGATCGAGTCGGGTCCGCTGGGCGGGGCGCACGTCACGCTCTACCTCGCGGCCGTCTGGCACGCGGCGCTCATCGGAATGGCCGAGATCGCGGCGGCGCTGGGGGAGGGGGCACTGGCCGGCGACTGCCGCGTCCGTGCCGCGCGGGCCGCCGAGACCATCACTCGGGACTTCCACGACCCCGCCGGCGGCCGCTGGGCCCTCGACCGCCGCGCCGACGGGGCGCGCACCTGGACGCCGACCGCGACGCACAGCGCCGCGATCCTTCTCGGCGCGGTCGCGCCGGAGGCCGCGGAGCCCTACCTCGACGCGCTGGCCGGTGACGCGTTCACGGCGGCGTGGGGGGTGCGCATGCTGGCGTGCACCGATCCGCTCTTCGATCCGAAGGGGTATCACTCGGGCAGCGTGTGGCCGCTCTTCACCGGTTGGGCCGCGCTCGCCGAGTTCCGCGCGGGCCGTGTGAGCGCGGCCTGGCGTCACCTCATGGCGACCGCGGGTCTCGCGACCGTGCACCAGCGCGGCGCCTTTCCGGAGGTCCTCCACGGACTCACCGGCGAGGTCATCGGCGTCTGTCCCGACCAGGCGTGGTCGGCCGGCGCCGTCCTCTCGCCGCTGGTCGAAGGCCTGCTCGGCGTGGCCCCGGACGCGCCGCGCGGCCGCCTCGCTCTGGCACCGGCGCTCCCCGGGGACCTCGAACGGCTCGATGTGCATGGCCTGCGCGTGGGCGAGACGGTGTACGACATCCGGCTGCGCCGGCAGCCCGGGTGGCTGGACGTCGGGGCGCGCCGGATGTCGGGCCCGCCGCTCTGGATCACCCTCGCGCCCTGGCTGGAGGCGGCTCCCGGCCACGTCGCGGTGGACGGGGTCGAGGTGACGCCGCGGCTGGCGGTGTGGGGCCGGGGCGTAAGGGCGGAGATCGGGTTCCAGGCGGCGGGCGAGACGGCGGTGCGGTTCACGAACGGTGATGGGTGATGCTTCCATCACCTCTCACGCATCATCCCGCGCACCGCGTCCAGTGTGCGATCGATCTCCTCCGGCAGGTTGTAGATGTGGCAGCACTGCCGGACCCCGTACGGGTCCCCCATCGCGCGGACCCGGACCTTCGCGCGGGCCCACAGCTGGTCCATGAGGTCCATCGCGCTCCAGCCCTCGAGGCTCCACACCGTGGTGCCGGACAACAGCTCCGGGTGCTGCGGTGACCACAGGCGGACCCGGGGGATCCGCCGCAGGCCCTCGCGCAGGCGGTCGGCGAGCGCGAGAATGCGGCGCTCGACGCGCTCGGGTCCGATGCGGGCGTGGAACTCGAGCGCGGCCTCGTAGCCCTTGAGGATGGAGAGGTTGCCGGTGCCGATCTGGAACAGGCGGTACGTGCCGTCCTGGTAGTTGTCCCAGTTGGACGACACGATCGTGGCCCACGTGGTGGCCAGCCGCTCGCCACGCACGTAGAGCCACCCGCAGCCCTTCGGCGCCAGCAGCCACTTGTGCGGCGACGAGTAGTAGAAGTCGCAGCCCATCGCGTGCAGGTCGAGCCGCACGTGCCCGCACATCTGCGCGCCGTCCACCACGGTGATGATGCCGCGCTCCCGCGCCAGGCGGCACATCCGCTCCACGGGGAAGCGGATGGCGAGCTGGCTCGTGAGATGCGGGATGGCCCAGACGCGCGTCTGCGGCGTCGTGGCGCGCAGGTACAGGTCCACGAGCTGCTCGGGGCGCTCGGGCGGGACCGGCACCGTGACCTGCTTGACGTAGATCCCGTAGCGCTTGGCGCGCAGGTCCCAGCCGTGGCGCCCGCCCGGGTGCTCCTGGTTGGTGAGGATAACCTCGTCGCCCGGTTCCAGCGGCAGGCCGTTCGCGACGTAGTTCATCCCGACGGTGGCGTTCTGCGTCAGGGCGATCTCCTCCACGCTGGCGCCGACGAGCGCGGCGATCCGGGCGCGCAGCTCTGTCTCCGGCCGGTACCCGGTGAACCAGTCGGGGTGCTCCGGGCGGTAGTCCCAGTGCGCGATCGTCGCGTCCGCCGTGCGCAGGTGGTCCACCACGGCGTCGAGGACGACGCGCGGCGAACTCCCCGCGGTCCCCGTGTTGAAGAAGGCCTCGTCGGCCGGGAGCGTGAACTCCCGCCGGAGCGCGCGCCAGTAGCGCTCGTCGTCCTGCGGGGCCGGCGGCGGCCACTGGCCACGCGGCTGGGGCGCAGCCTCGACACGGCGCGTCCGGAGGGCGAGCGACGCGAGCAGGGCGCTTCCGAGGAACTGGCGGCGACTGGCCATGGGGCACTCGGGTGGAAGGACGGCGCGAATATGCGGCGCACGCGCGGTCGCCGCCACCGCGCCGCCCTTCCGCCCTCCGACGCTTTTCCTACATTCCGCGCATGCGTCTCGCCTCCGCCGTTCTCGTCTCGTTCGTGCTCCTCGGCTGCCGCATCGAGAAGGCGCCTTCGGGTCGCCCGGCCGGGCCGCTCGCCGTCGTGGACTCTCTCGCGCAGATCGAGCGCGACTCCGCCAGCGCCGCACGGGTCGAGGCGGCTGTGCGGGACTACTACCAGCGGCTCGCCGCCCACGATTCGGCGCGGGTGCGCGAGGCGTTCTGGCCGGGGGCCACGGTCGCGGTGCGGACGGCGGCCACCGGCCAGGCGCGGCTGAGCGTCCTCCCCGCCGAGGAGTACGTCCGTCAGGTCATGAGCGGCCGCGATCGGCTCCCGCCGTCGGGCCTTCGAGTCGTGCACGCGCACGTGACCACCTATGAGGAGTTCGCGGACGCGTGGGTGATCTGGGAGGACCGTCCCGCGGGGCGCCGGACCGCCGGGCCGCCGGCGCGCGGGCTCGATGCCTTCCACTTCGCCCGCCGCGACGGGCGCTGGCGCATCGTCGGCGTGATGGCCGCGCGCGAGACCCCGGGCCGACCGATCCTGGCGCCGGAGCCGTGACGCCGTGACCGCGGTCGCTTTCCGCGGCCTCACCAAGGTCTTCGGCGGCGGCCCGCCGGCCCTCGACGCGCTCACACTCGACGTCGAGCCGGGGGAGTTCCTCGTGCTCCTGGGCCCGTCTGGGTGCGGCAAGACGACGGTGCTGCGCTGTCTCGCCGGCCTGGAGGAGCCCACCGCCGGGGACGTGTACGTGGAAGGCGTGCGGGTCAACGACCTCCCGCCGAAGGACCGGGACGTCGCGATGGTGTTCCAGAACTACGCCCTCTACCCGCACTTGACGGTGCGCGAGAACATCGCCTTCCCGCTGCGCATGCGCGGCGTCCGGGATCCCGAGCGGGCCGCGCGCGTCGGCGAGGCCGCGGCGGTCCTGGGGCTGGAGGCCCTGCTCGACCGGCGTCCCGGCCAGCTCTCCGGCGGCGAGCGGCAGCGCGTCGCCCTCGGCCGCGCGATCGTCCGGCGGCCGAAGGTGTTCCTCTTCGACGAGCCGCTCTCCAACCTTGATGCCAAGCTGCGCGCCGAGATGCGCGCGGAGCTGGTGGCGCTGCACCGCCGCCTCGGCGCGACGATGCTGTACGTGACGCACGACCAAGTCGAGGCGATGACGATGGGACGGCGCATCGCCGTTCTCCGCGCGGGCCGCCTCCAGCAGGTCGGCACCCCGCGCGAGATCTACGCGCGGCCCGCCAACGTCTTCGTGGCGGGGTTCATCGGGACGCCGGGGATGAACCTGCTGCGGGCACCTGGGCACGGGGCCACGGAGGGGACGGTCGGGTTCCGGCCCGAGGATGCCCGGCTGGTGGCGCCCCAGGAGGGGCAGTGGCGCGGACGGGTGGTGCTGGTCGAACCGCTGGGCGCCGAGACGCTGGTGCACGTGCGACCGGACGGCGTCGAGACACTCGTCGTGCGGACGCGCGAGGGTGAGCCGCCGGCGGCGGAGGCCCGCGTCGGCGTGCACGTGGACGCGTCGCGACTGCACCGCTTCGACGCCGCCACGGGCGCGCGGCTGGAGCCCTGATGCTCGCCGGGCAGGGTCTCCCCGTGCCGCCAGTCCTCCGTGCCCCCATGCCCGCCCGCTGGTTGCGCCGCACCGTGCCCCTGTGCCTCTGTGCCTCCGTGCCCGCTTGCTTCACTGACGCCCGCACCACCCTCACCGTGACCAACTGGGCCGCCTGGAACGAGCAGCGGCTCGAGCAGGCGCACGTGCGGCAGTTCGAGGCCGACCGCCCCGGGGTCCGCGTGAGCCTCACGTCGGCGCCGAACGGCCCCGAGTACCGCGATCTCGTGCTGACGTCCATCGCCGCCGGGACGCCCCCCGACGTCTTCCTGATGGACAACATCGACGTGCCGGCGTTCGTGCGCGCGGGCGTGGCGCTGGACCTCGCACCGTACCTGCCGCGCGTGGGGCTGGCCGAGGACGACTTCGACCCGCGCGTGCTGGCGATCTTCCGGCGCGAGGGGGCGCTTGTCGCGGTGCCGAAGGGCTTCACGCCGATGCTCGTCGCCTACAACCGCGACGTCTTCGACCGGGCCGGCGTGCCGTACCCGCGCGACGACTGGACGTGGGAGGAGTTCCGCGCCGCCGCCCGAGCGCTGACCCGGGACACGGACGGGGACGGCGCCGTGGACCAGTGGGGTTTCTGGTTCGACCGCCGCGTCTTCATGTGGATCCCGTGGCTGTGGAGCCTCGGCGGCGACGTCCTCG
>CAYLJK010000010.1:0-4016 GCA_964383975.1 uncultured Gemmatimonadales bacterium
CTGCTGCGCCGCAGCGTTGCCGGCAAGAGTCAGGGCCGCGAGGACCGCCGCGGCCAAGCGCACGGGCTTCACGGGTTCCTCCGCGTCGCCGCAGCCGCCGCCTGCGCGCCCGCGCTGGTCGTGTCCACTTCCGGCTTGACGTACGTGCGCACCATGAACCCCGCCTGGAGCAGCCCCTGGGCGCGCAGGGCCGAGTCCGCCACCGGGCTAGTGATCCGCTGGAGCCGCACGTCCGACGGCACGATGATCCGCGGCAGCGACGCGATGTCGGAGAGGAACTCACCGACCTGGTCGTAGCTCCCCGTCACCGTGAACCGGTAGCGGTGCGTGTCGAAGGGCGTGCCTGACTCCGGCGTCTGGGGCTGGTAGTTGGCGACGTTGGCGCCGCGCACCTTGGCCCGGCTGGAGATATCGTCAATGAGGTTCGGCACCTCGGCCGAGGCCGGCACCAGTTGCCGCATGAGGTCGAGGCTGGCGCGGTACTCGGCGAGGGCGCGCTCGAGCTGCTGGATCGTCCCGGAGCGCACGTCGCGTTGCGCGGCGCGCACCTGCGTCTGCAGCGAGTCAATGAGGCGGTGCAGCGAGTCGCGCTGCGCGCCGTATCGCGAGATCCCCGGCACGCCTCCGATCGGGGTCCCCGCCCACGTGAAGTAGAGCAGGGCGGCCGCCAGGACCGACAGGATGACGAGCGTCTGCCCGCGCCTGTCCTGCGGAAGGAGCGCCATAGCCTACCTCGCTCGGCTCGCGCCCGAGCGGTACCCCTGCACGAGCGAGGCCGCGAGCGGCTGCGTCGTGAGGAGCGTCGAGTCGGGCTGCTGGTAACGGGCGCTGATCGTGAAGGTGAACACGTCGCGCCCCTGCTCGCTGACGATCGCGGTCGAGACCGCCGTCGCTCCCTCGAGGAACGGCGACTCCTCGATGTTGCGCACGAAACGCGTGATCGCCTGGATGTCGGCCGACTTCCCCTGCACCTGGAAACGGACCTGGTTCGTGTTCGCGGCCTCCGCCTCCGGCGCCTGCGCCGTCAGCTCGTCCAGCCACGTGTAGGGCGGCAGCGCCTTCGCCAGCTGGTCCAGGATGTGCGGCCAGACGTAGCGCTGGGCGTCGATCGCCCGGATGACCTCAATCTGGGCGATCAGCGAGTCCCGCCTCGCCTCGGTCTCGGCCTTGGTGCGCAGCACCGCCTGGAGCCGCCGCGCCTCGCGCTGGACCGAGGCGAGTTGGGGCTCGAGCCCCCGCACCGCGGCGCGGCGCGGGAGCCAGAACGCCGAGACAGCCACCGCGACCAGGACCCACAGCGCCACACAGGCGATCAGCCATGGGTCCTTGACCGACGCCATCAGCGCCTTGACGTCCGGAAGCGCGAAGCCGGCCTTCCCGGCCCGCTTCTTCTTCGCACCCGGCAGCAGATTGATTGCGATCACGTGCGCCTCGCCGTGCGCCTAGACGGTCCGGAGGGCCAGGCCGACCGGCAGCATGAGCAGCGGTACGACCTCGTCCATGGGCAGCGCATCGAACACGCCGTCCGCCACCCTGATGTTCTTGATCGGGTTCGCCATCTCGACCGGGACCCGCAGCCGGTCGGCTAGCACCTCGCCGAGCCCGGGGATCCGCGAGCCGCCGCCCGACATGAAGATCTTGCTCATCCCGGCGCCCCGGCTCGACTGCTGGAGGAAGGCCGCCGCGCGCTCGATCCCCACCGCCATCTCTTCCCCGCGGCTCTCCACGTAGGGATCCAGCGCCTCCGACCGCTCGAACGCCTGGAGCAGCTTGTCCGCGTCCTCCGCCGAGAGCCCGCGCTCGCGCTGGAGGTCCTCGCGGAACTTGCGCGTCCCGATCGCCAGGTCCCGCGTCAGGATCGGCACGCCGTCCTCGAGGATGCCCACGTTCGTGACCTCATGACCGATGTTGAGCAGGCCGATCATCCCGCTCATCTCGTCGGGGTGGTTCACCTCGAAGGCGTTGTGCAGCGCGAACGCGTCCACGTCGATGACCGCCGGCTGCAACCCCGCGTCCGTCAGCAGCGCCACCTTGCTCTCGACCAGCTCCCGCTTCGCCGCCACGAGGAGCACGCTCATCTGCAGCCCCTCGGCGTCCGGATCCAGGATCTGAAAGTCCAGCTCGACGTTCTCCATGTCGAAGGGCACGTGCTGCTCGGCCTCCCAGCGGATGACCTCGCGCGCGTCCGCCTCCTTCATGCGGTCCATCGGGATCTTCTTCACGATGACGTCGCGTCCGCCGACCGCCGTCACGACGCTCTTCTGCTTCACCCCGCCGGATACGAAGAGGCCCCGGATCGCGTCCGCCACGATCCCGGGGTCCATCACCTCGCCCTCGACGATCGCGTCCGCCAGGACGGGCGTGATGGCGACCTTCACCAGCTCCGGCTCGCCCTTGCCGTGGTCAATGACCACCAGCTTGATGAGCCCGGAGCCGATATCGAGGCCGACTGTGACCTTACCGCGACCGAAAAGGCGCATATCTGGCTTCCGCTCAAGAAGATACGGGTCTGAAGGCGCACTACGATAGGAAACCGACATGCCATTTGTCAAGATACTTTAGACGAGATAGCTTAACTCATTAGTGTGCAATGAGTTAACGATGACGCCACCTACCAGGCCCAAACCAATGGTGCCCCGTGGAGCGGCCCCAGCGGGGCCTCAAGGCCCCCCGCAACCGCCGCCGCACATCTCGAGTACCCAACGCGGAACGACTCTGCCGGGACACCGGCCGCCACGGCGATCCCGCCGGCCACCAGGACGCCGCGGACTTCCGCCCCGCCGGCCCCGATGGTCATCGTGCCGCGGGTGATGATGGCCCCCGTGAAGCGCCAGCCAGCGCCAACATGCAGGTCCCCTCCCACGACCAGGAGTCCGTGCGCCTCGCCGCCCTGAGCGGACGAGTCACCGCCTGCCCAGTACACGGCCAGCGTGTCTCCGGACCGCGCACGCGCCGCGGCCCGCGCCGCCCAGGCGGCCAGTTCATCCCAACCCCCTTCGAAGCCGTAGAACGCACTGTCCGGGGAGACCGAGTCCACGTGGACCGCGGGCACCGATGGTCCCACCGGCGCGCAATCCCACCCGGCTGGGGCCCGATCCGTCCCGTCCAGCCGGGTGGCGACCTCCGCGTCCGGAGGCTGGCGCACGCGCGCAGCCGCCTCGGGCCGGAGCCTGAGCGGCCGAGTCGCCAGCACCCCGAGCCTGGTCCGCACCGCACGACCCGCCGCCTCACGCACCGTGATCGCGGCGAGCAGCATCCGCTCGCCGCCGCGGCGCAGCTCCGCGTGCCACGCCGCCCCGGGCAACTGGCCGGAGTCCGCGGCGGCCACGCCCCCGACGGGCGGCACCGGCAGAACGCCCGATGCACCCCGCTCGATGAGCCGCAGCCAGGCGGCCTGCGCGGCCGCGCGCAGACGCACGGTCCCCTCCACGTCCCGCGCCGCCTCGACCTCCTGCAAGCCGGCGACTACGGCCGCCGCGGCGAACGCCGCCGCGAGCAGCAGGGCGTGCAGGACGAGGACGAGCACGAAGCCGCGGGATCTCATCGCCCACCGATAGCCAGTCGCATGACCGACGAGTCCTCCACCGCCCGGCCGCCCGGCGCGCGCGCCGCGCGCGCCACGGCCACCGCCTCCACGAGGACGATCCCCGTCGCCGCACCCGCCGGCGCGCCGGCTCCGTCCCACGCCTGGAGCCGCAGGCCACGCTCCCCACGCAGGGGCCCCGCCACCGGCGAGATCGTACTCCAGCCTGCCGCGCCGACGGTGCGGACGCCCAGCCACCAAAGGCCCTCCCCGTCCCGGTACGTCCGATACTCCACGGTTTCGAAGAGCCGGACCGGCGCGCCCGGGGCGACGCCAGCCAGCTCGGCTGGGAGGTCGTCGGCTTTCGCGATGGCTTCGAATGGTTGGCCGAGCGGTACACCGATGAACAGCGCGAATTGACGATTGACGAAGTTTCGCGCATTCACCTCGACGGCGGCTCGATCCTCGGAACTTCGCGAACCGACGTGGCGCG
>CAYLJK010000010.1:4026-14972 GCA_964383975.1 uncultured Gemmatimonadales bacterium
CCCAGGTTTTCGAAGCGCGGGACCGGCGCGCCCGGGGCGACCCCACCCAGCTCGGCTGGCGTCGCCGCGACGTCGAGGGCCACGGCCGCCGCACCTCCCGGACACGACCCGATGCGCTGGCCGCGGACGGAGGTCGTCAGCCAGCCGTCATCCTCGCGCGTCCCGCCGTCGCCCTCGTGGAAGACGAGGAGGCTGTCGCCGGCGGTATCCGCCTGCCGCAGCGCCGTGTACCAGGCGGCCGCCAGCAGCAGCACCCGTCCCACCGTGTCCACCGCGCACGCCAGGCCGAACCCACGCTGGCCCCGCAGCACGAGCGAGGACGCCGCGAGCGCGCGGATGTCCCCCGCCGACGGCGCCACCGACTCCAGCTCGGCGCGCAACACCGTCGTCACCGACCTCGCCCCGCGGCGCGCCTCCAGCCGCGCCGCCTCCAGGTTCGCCACGCGCGCGCTGACCACCAGCACCGCCGTGGACGCCGCGACCACGATGCCGCCCGCCGCCGTCGCGACCAGCACCTCGGCCAGCGTCGCGCCCCGCTCTCTCCCGGCCCTCGTCACGGGACCACCTCGCACGCCAGCACGCCCGCGACAAGTGTCTCGTGGGTGCGTCCGCCGGCGGGCCACGCGATCACGATCTCCCGCGGCGTGGGCCGGGCCGAGACTGTGTCCGCGACCGGGCCCGCGCACGCGGCAGCGGCCGACTCGAGCCGCGCGGCCGCCGCGTTCGCCGACGCCGCCCCCCGCGCCCCCATCTCCGCGAGGACCAGCGCCGCGCGCGCCGCGCCCGCCAGCGCGGCCAGGCCCACGGCTAACAGCACGGCGGCCGTCAGCGCCTCGACCAGCGAGTACCCCCGCTCCTTGGCCATGCCCGACGCTGCGCGTCCCCTGCCCTTCGACGCCAACCGAAAACGAGGCGCCCCGGTGCGTTTTTTCCACGCACCGGGGCGCCGCGACGGCCGGCGGCATGCGCTACTGGATGAGGTCGGCCCAGTTGCGCCGGGCCAGCTCCCGCGCGGGGACGCCGAACTTCTGCGCCCTCGCCACCGCGCACGACGAATACGCGACGGTCGCGTTCCCGAGGACGTTGGACTCCTGGAGCGTCGCGTTCGCGGCCAGCACCCCGCCCGTGAACTTGTTCCCCGTGCCCTGAGTGTCGAACTCCCCGCGTACGATCACGGGACCGTTGAATTCGAACCCGCCCTGGACGTTGACATTCCCGTCCACGAGCAGGATCCCCTGGCCCTTGCCGTTGCTGAAGCTCGCGCTCCCGTTGATGTGGATGATCGGGAAGTAGTTGTAGCACGCGGACACGGTGCCTCCGCCGCGGCTCGGCTCACCCCAGTTCTTGTTGTACCAGGTGCGGCACATCCCCGCGCTGTCCGACGGCTCGACCTGCGTCCACGTCAGCCCGCCGGGAAGCTGGAGCGTCGCCATCGCCGCCAGCTCGTCGTAATTGATCTCCCCGAACTTGAAGAACGTCGAGTCGTTGATCGAGGTGTCCTGGCGGACCTTGGGGTCTCCCTCGACGCACGAGTAGTTTTTGCAGCCCGAGAGCGAGATCTGGCTGGAATCCCTTGTGAGCACGCCGGGGAGCGTGTCGAGACCGCTGCTCGGGCACCCCCAGCCGGACGGACCCGCATCCGCTCCGGTCGTGAAGCTCGAACCGCCGAGCGTGATCTCGCCGCGCGTCGTCAGCCCGGCCTGGATGTTGATGTTGATGCGCTGCAGCCGCGCCAGGGTGGCCAGGAGCCGCTGCGCCGACCCCGACGGATCCCGCCCCAGCGAGCGCACCAGGAACAACTCCGGGTTGAGCCGCAGCACCGTCACCGTGAAGGACCCGCCGTTGTCCGGCACCGCGGTCGTCGGAGTGACAGCGGAATCACCGGGGCTGAGGGCGTTGTAGGAGGCGGTGTTCCACGTCGCGATGGTCTGGTTCAGCCCCGCCTCGGCCGCGGCAAACGCCCGCTCCGCGATGGAGCTGCTGCGACCCACGCTGATCTCCTGCCGGGCGGCGAAGAACGCGCCTGCGATCAGCGTCGCGATGACCACCAGCGCGAAGACGGCGGCGGCCAGTGCGAAACCCCGGTCGGTGCGTTGTCGGCTCATGGGGCTCCTCTAGTTGTTGCGCAGCGTGACCACCGCGCTGACCGAATCCTGGTACGGGCCGACCGGCCGGCCCGGGGTGTTGATCGGCTGGAGGCTCTGTCCTCTCAGGACGACCGCCACCGCGGCCACGCTGGCGGGCGTGGTCGTGGCATTGCCCGCGGCGTCGAGGAAGGTGAGCGCCAGCCCGTCGCCGGACCGGAGGGGACCGATGACCGGCGACCGCGTGGACCACGCGCCGCTCTCGAAGGTCGAGACGCCGAGCCACGAGGCACCCGCATCGCTGTACAACTCGTACTTCACCTGTTCCCAGACGCGCGCCGGCGCCCCGATGAACACGCTGTCCAACTGCGAGCTGCCGCCGGTCACACTGAGGCGCAGACGCGTGCCTGCCGTCCCGTCGCTGCAGTTCTCGCTCTGCACATCGGTGACCGTGGCCGTCAACCAGCGGTCGTCGGTCGCCTTGAGGGAATCGCCGTCCCGCCAGACGAAGACGCCCGAGCGCGTGGCGTCGATCGGCCGGTACCCATAGAGGCGCGAGTTCTTGAGGACGATCTCGCCGTTGCCGACGCTCGGCGGCTTGCAGATGACCCCGAAGCCGCGCGCCGCCCGCATCTCGACCTGGTCGGAGGCCAGCGCGAGGATGTCTCCCTCCGCCGAGGCCAGCTCCCGTAGCTCGCCCGTCAGCACCAGCAGGCCGGCCCGCAGGTTCTGCTGCACGTCCGTGATCTGGGACTGGGCGCGGTAGAAGCGCTGGTTGCCCGTCAGCAGGCGGTACGCCGCCCCCATCACGACGGTCGCGATGAGCAGCGCGACCATCATCTCGATGAGCGTGAAGCCCCGTGTGCGCGCGCGCATCATTGCACCTGGGAGGCGCAGGAGACCTGCGTCGAGAACGTCGCCGACCGCGTGCGGCGTCCGGTGTTGTAGCTGATCTGGACCGTCACGTTCCGCAGCAGCGTGCTCGGACTCGTCACCCGCCACGTCTCCGAGTACGCTCCCGTGGTGGCGGAGCCGCTCGCCATGGACGCGCAGCCCTGCCTCCGCAGCGTCTCGATCCGGGATGCGGCGACCGAGGCGGCCTCGCTCGCACGCCCGCCCTCGGCCGTCATCGTTGTGATCGCCCCGGCGGACATGCCGAGCGCGATTACCCCGATCGCGAGGATGACGATCGCGATCATCACCTCCGCCAGGGAGAACCCGCGCGCATTCATCGGAACAGCCTCCCCGCCGCCGAGACCTGGATGGTGTCCACCGACGTGGCCCGCGTGAAGATGACGACCGTCCCGCCGGGGTCGAGCCCGACCCCGCGCGGCGAAAACACCAGGGTGTCGCGCGTCGTGGTGATCGTCACCCCGAACCGGCCGCGGAAGTCCTCCACCCGCCCCACCGTGTCCACGCCCGTCCCCGTCGCCTTGTTCGTCACCACCCAGAGCCGGCCGCTGGATGGCTGGACCACGAGCCGCGCCGTCCGACCGCGCTGGACGGCCGCCGTCTTCGCCACCGCATGCATGGCCGCGAAGGCGTCCATCGCCGAGCGGACCGACCCCTTCCCCGTGGCATCCCGGAACCGCGGCAGCGCGAATGCGGTCGCGATCCCGATGATCGCGATCACGATCAGCATCTCGATGAGTGTGAAGCCGCGGCCCGGCCGCGGTCGGCGTACACGTTCCATGGCGCTGCCCCTTGAAAGCATGTGGCGTGCCGTTGCCGGTGGACTCACCAAACCATATGGTCGCCAAGCGTTTAGGGCAAACCGGACCACCTATCCGGCTCCGTTGGGATGCAGGTTGCTGCACATTTCCGCATACACCATTGCGCAACCTGTTGCACTCGACTCCTACTCGACGCCGAGTGCCTTGAGCTTGTAGAACAGGCTCCGCAACGAGATGCCGAGGAGACGGGCGGCTTCCCGGCGGCTGCCGCCGCAGCGCGCCAGCGCCTCGCGGATGGCGTGGTCCTCTGCTGAGGCCAGGCGCGCGCGGAGCGTGACATCGCCACTCGCCGACCGCCCGGAAGCGGGGTCGCCCGGCTGAAGGTCATCGGGCAGGTCACCGACCTCGATCCTGCCCTTCCGTGCCAGCACCACGGCCCGTTCCAGCGCGTTCGACAGCTCCCGGACATTGCCCGGCCAGGTGTGGTCGAGGAGCGCCCGGAGCGCGTCGGGCGCCACCTCCGGCACGGCG
Source organism: uncultured Gemmatimonadales bacterium (assembly GCA_964383975.1). Taxonomy (GTDB): domain Bacteria; phylum Gemmatimonadota; class Gemmatimonadetes; order Gemmatimonadales; family JACORV01; genus DASXPG01. The sequence goes on from CAYLJK010000010.1 coordinate 8,315, forward strand.
ATACCGAGATCCGCGGCGTGGCGCGCCAGCAGCGTGCGGATCAGGGGCGGCAGGTCCTCCGGCCGCTCCCGGAGCGGCGGGACGCGCACCGCCACCACATCCAGCCGGTAGTACAGATCCTCCCGGAACCTGCCGGCACGGACGTCGGCGGCCAGGTCGCGTGAGGTCGCCGCCACCACGCGCGTGTCCACCCGACGGTCGCGCGTATCGCCGACTCGCCGCACCGCGCCGTCCTGGAGGACCCGCAGCAGCTTGGCCTGGAGCGGCGCCGGCAGCTCCCCGATCTCGTCCAGCAACAGCGTACCCCCTGAGGCCTGCTCGAACAAGCCGGGATGGTCCCCCACAGCCCCGGTGAACGCGCCACGCGCGTGACCGAACAGCTCCGACTCCAGCAGCGCTTCCGGGATGGCGGCGCAGTTCACCGCCACGAAGGGCCCGTCGGCGCGCGGCGACTGCCGGTGCAGCTCGCGTGCGATGACCTCCTTGCCCGCGCCGCTCGGCCCCGTGACCAGCACCGTCGTGCGGTGCGGCGCCACCCGCGCCACGATATCCAGGGCCGCCCGCATCGCCGGCGACTCGGCCACGATCCCGGGCGCCGCGGCCGCCGCTCCGAGCGCCGAGCGCAGCGTCTCCACCTCGCGGCGCAGCCGCTCCCGCTCCGCGGCCTTCCGGAGGACGAGCGTCACCTCGTCGGCACGGAACGGCTTGGCGATGTAGTCGTAGGCCCCGGCCCGCATCGCCGCGATGGCGGCGTCCTCCGACCCGTAGGCGCTCATCATGATGACCAGCGCGCTCCCGCCCGCCTCACGGTAGCGGCGGAGGAACTCCAGGCCGTCCATGCCGGCCATGCGCACATCGCAGAGCACCGCGTCGAATCGCTCGGCCGCGGCGGCCAGGGCGGACGCGCCGTCCGCGGCCTCCACAACCTCGTGCCCCTCGTCCGAGAGAATCGCGCGCAGGGAGCGGCGCAGGCCAGGGTCGTCGTCCACGACCAGCAGTCTCATGGCGCCGCCGGCAGCATGCACACGAACGCCGCGCCGCCCTCCTCCGCCCGACCGATGGCGATGCGCCCCCCGTGGTCCTCGACGATCCGGTGCGCGATCGAGAGCCCCAGGCCGGTGCCCTTCCCCGGCCCCTTCGTCGTGACGAACGGCTCGAAGACGCGGTCGCCCAGCTCCAGCGGCACGCCTGGCCCGCTGTCGCGCACCTCGATGCCCACGCCGCCCGCGGCTGTCCGCACCTGGACGACCACCCGCCCGCCGGGCCCCGCCGCATCCACCGCGTTCAGCAGGAGGTTGACCAGTGCCTGTTCGAGCAGCACGCGGTCCCCCGCGACCCGGTGAAGAACCGGCTCCACGCGGACATCCACGCGCACGTCCCTGAGAACGCCCTGGTCGCCGAGCAGGCGGACGACGCCCTGCACGACCATGCCGGGATCTAGCGGCTCCCGGGCGGCAGACTGCGGCCGCGCGTAGGAGAGGAGCCCGCGCACGATGCGGTCAATGCGCCCGACCTCGTGCTCGATCCCGGCGACGGCGTCGGCGTCGGCGCCGCGCCGGCGCAGGATCTCGGCGTAGTTCGCGATCGCGGCCAGCGGGTTCCCGACCTCGTGCGCGATGCCGGCGGAGAGCCGGCCGGCCGTCGCCAGTTTTTCGGCCCGCACCAGCGCGCTCTGCGCGTCCAGCAGGCGCTCCGTCATGCGGTTCACGCTCGCCGCCAGGCCGTCCAGCTCCCGCGTCACGCCCGCCGGCGCCCGGCGGCCAAGCTCGCCCCGCGCCACCGCCTCCGTGGCGTCCACGAGCGCGTCGATGGGTCGCGTGACGAGCCGGCCAACGAGGTAGCGGCCGAACAGCACGAAGATCGCGAGGTCGCCGAGCACCAGGACCGTCAGCATCGCCGCGCCGAGGTCGCCATCGCCGATGGCCGGCGCCAGCAGTGCCGAGACGGTCGCGAGCACCAGCGCCCCGGCCGCGAGCACGACCAGGTTCAGCAGCAGCTCCGTGCGGAGCGACGGCTTCCCGCCCGCGCGCCGGTCCGGGGCCTGCGTCATGCTCCCATCGTGCCGCCGTCCACGGCCGAACGCAAAGGGCGGCCCCGCGGGCCGCCCTCGCACCGACGCGGCACGCGCACGGTCAGTTGCAGACCGGCGTGCCCTCGCCGCTGCCGGCGAACGGCGGCGACTGGCCCTGGCCGTACCAGATCCCGCACGTCTTCGTCGTACCATTGTGCGCGGCCGTGGCCGTCCAGCCCGCGCCGGTCGCCGTCCCGATGTTGACGGTGACCCCGTTGGACGCGCGGAACGCGGTGCCGAGGTTGGTCGTGTAGGTGACGTTGTCGGCGAAGTACGTCTCCTGGGCCGTGAACACGTTGCGCAGGTCCGACTTCATCGCCGCGACGTACGCCTTCTCCTTCGTGTTCGCGAACTTCGGGATCGCGATGGCCGCCAGAATACCGATGATGACCACCACGATCAGGAGTTCGATCAGCGTGAAGCCCCGTGCCTGTCGCATGCTCCTCACCCGGAGAGAGTCACCGGCTCGTTCGAGAAAGGGCGGCGCTCACGCGCCGCCCTTCCCGATCCCACGCTCAGCTCACGTCAGCTGCAGGTGGGCTCGCCCTCGTTCTGGCCCGAGCCGACCGCGCTGCCGACCGCGATCTGGCAGGTCTTCGTCGTCGCGTTGTGGGACGCCGACGCAGCCCAGCCCGTGCCGGTCGCCGAGCCGATCGTGACCGTCACACCCGTGGAGGCCGTGAAGGCCGTGCCCAGGTTCGTCGTGTAGGTCACGTTGTCGGCGAAGTACGACTCCTCGGCGGTGACCAGGTTCCGGAGGTCGGACTTCATTGCGGCGATGTACGCCTTCTCCTTCGTGTTCGCGAACTTCGGGATCGCGATGGCGGCCAGGATGCCGATGATGACCACCACGATCAGAAGCTCGATCAGCGTGAAGCCCCTGGTGTTGCGCACGTACGTCCTCCGCGTGAAGTGGATTGAAACGGAATATCCCCCCGATGTGATACCAGCAACCCCCATGCCAGCCGTAGGCTCCGGATGCCAAGCACCGGGCCGGCAAGCAGTTACTCCCGACCGTCCAATGGAGGGCGACCGGCCAGGGACGACGGACCTCTGGCGTTCTGCAACCCCGGACGGTCCTCCGCAACGGTGGCCGGCGCCGTGAGCCGCCGGACCTCCGCTGAGCCCTCCCGCAGCCGGCGGAGCGCCGTGCTGTCGGTGGCCAATGCCACGGCCCTCCTGAGGGCCGCCAGAGCGCTGTCCCGGGCTCCAGCGGCGGCCTGCGTGGTCGCGGTCAGCAGCCAGCGGTCGAACGCCGACCCTCCAGCGGCCTCGAAGGCCGGCCACACCGCCAAGGCGCTGTCCACGGCGCCGAGCGCCAGATGGCTCGCTGCCAGCAGCCTCGCCGACTCGGCGTCGGACGGCCCCAGGGCCACGGCATTCCGCGCGTGCTTCAGCGCCTCCGCCGGCTCCCCCATCTCCAGGAACGCAGTGACGAGATGCTGTTGTGTCAGCATGTAGTTGCTGTCACGCATCTCGGACTCCATCAGCAGCCGCACGGCGACCTCCGGGTGCCCTGCGGCGAGCGCTCCGGCGCCTGCTTCGGTCATGTTGTACGGGTCGAGCGGGTACAGCTCCACGGACATCAGGTACGCGCGGTGGGCCCCCTCCGCGTCACCCATGCGGCTCAGCACGCGGGCGTGCGACTGGTGGACCTTGTAGGACTCCGGGTGTTCGAGCAGGCCCCGGATCACCAGTTCGCGGTTGTCCTTCCAGAAGGGGATCCGGGTGACCGTGCGCGCGGCGAAGCCGATCAGCAGCGCGACGCCGCCCGCCAAGACGGCGTGCCGGTGCCGTCGCGCCCCCGGCTGCGCGAGCAGCGCCGCAGTCACCAGCGCGAGTCCCACCGTCGGCAGGTAGAGCGCGCGCTCGGCGATGACCACGCCCGTGGGGAAGAGCAGGTTCGACGTGGGCGCCCAGGCGAGCCCCATCATCAGCAGTCCCGCGGCCGCCGCCCGGTGGCGCCGCCAGCTGAGGATCGCGAGCGCAGCCGTCGCGAGCAGGACCGCCAGACCGAGCGCCCCGGGCGCGGTCAGCTGCTCGAGGCGCGGGAGGACCTGCGGCAGGTAGTCGGTCTGGAGCCGGAACGGCCACACCAGCAGCCGCAGCACCACGAGCAGCGCGGGACCCATCGTCGCGAGGCGGCCCCATCCGTCGAGACCGTAGAAGGTCGGTGCAACGGCGCGGAAGCTCAGTCCCTGGTCCACGCGGGCGCGAGCGATCAACCAGGCGGCGGTCAGGAGGGTGACGGCGAGGTAGAGCCGGAGCGGCAGGCGGCGCCCGTCCTCCCCTCGCGCCAGGTCGTCGAGGAGGAGCAGGCCGACGGCGATCGCCGCATGCTCCTTGCTGAGCAGTGCCAGAGCCACGGCGCCGATCAGGCCCGCCTCGAGCGGGGTCCGGACCGACGGGGCGCGCCGCACCCGCCGCGCCAGGAGGATCGCCAGCAGCAGGAACAGCGCGGCGAGGAGTTCCGCCCGGCCGACGACGTTCGCTACCGCCTCCACATGCACCGGGTGGATGGCGAACACCACGGCCGCGCCGAGGGCGGCGGCGGGCGGCACGTAGGCAGCAAGGAACGGCACCAGGAGTCCCGTCACCGCGGCGTGCAGCGCGATGTTCGTCGCGTGCATCACAACGGTGTTGCCACCGGTGAGCTGCCATTCCACCGCATAGGTCAGAATCGGGAGCGGACGCCAGAGTCCGGCGGCGTGTTCCGGCGGCCAGTACGGCTCATCCACGGCGCGCAGGGCGGCGGCGATGCTGTGCGCGCGCGGATTGAGCTCGATGATCGGTCCGTCGTCGAGCGCGAGGCCGTTGCGCAGCGCCGGGAGGTACACGGCGGCGGCCACGGCACTCGCGAGTGCTACGGCGCGCGCGTGTGTCACGAGGCGGCGGGGGTGGGCATGCGCGAGTAATATGCAGGGTGCCTGCGGACCCCCGGAACAGCACGTTTCGCCCGATCGCCGTCGCCCTCGCCGCATTCCTCGCCGCGGCGAGTCTGCTGCCGCTGGTCAACTGGATTCCCGGCGGACACGAGGGCCGCTGGTACGCAACCGCCCGGGACGGCTGGGTCTATGGCGCTCTCAGCGCGGTGCTCATGGCGGTGGTGCTGGCCATCACGTGGCGCCGCTTCGCCCTGCCCTGGCCCGACGGCCTGTGGGCACGGCTCGGTCGCCGTGCCGATGCCGCTCCCTGGCGCTTCTCGCTCGGCATCGGCCTCGTGTCGCTGGCGGCCTACGCCGCGGTGTCCACGGTCATCCTCGACCGCCGGCCCCTCCTCATTGACGAGATCGTTCAGCTGTTCCAGGCCCGCATCTTCGGCCAGGGACGGCTCTGGCTGCCCGCGACCGGACTTCCGGAGTTCTTCGGCGCGATGCACCTCGTGGACACGGGGACGCGGGTCTACGGCCAGTTCCCGCCAGGGGCGCCCGCGATGCTGGTGCCCGGCGACCTGTTGGGCGTCCCGTGGCTGACCGTCCCGCTCAGCGCGGCCGTCACGGCCGCGCTGTGGCCCGTGGTGCTGCGCACCGTCGAGCCTGCGCCCGGCGTCCGACTCGGCGCCGCCCTGCTCTTCGCCTTCGCGCCGTTCACGCTGTTCCTCTCCGGCTCGTACATGAGCCACGTCACGGTCCTGACGTGGCTCGTCGTCGCGCTGGCGGCGCTGACGCGCGTCGTCGCGCCCGGGGACGGCCGGTCGCGGCCCTGGTGGGCCTTCCTTTCCGGCCTCGGGTTCGGGGCGGCGGCCACGGTCCGCCCGCTCGACGCCTTCGCGTTCGCCGTCCCGGCCGGCGCGTGGTTCCTGTGGCGTGCGCTGCGCAAGCCGCGCCGCTGGGCGGAAGCGCTCCCGGCCCTCGCCGGCGTCGCCCTCCCCATCGCCTGGATGCTCTGGGTCAACACGGCCACGAACGGCGCGCCGTTCCGGTTCGGCTACGACGTGCTCTGGGGAAAGGCGCACGGGCTGGGCTTTCATCCGGCGCCCTGGGGGGCGGACCACACGCCGGAGCGGGGCGTGGAACTGGTGAACCTGTACCTGTTGCGGCTGCAAACCTACTTCCTGGAGACGCCGTTCCCGGCGCTGCTGCCGCTGATCGGCGCCGTCGCCCTGGCGCTGCGCGCGCCGCTGCCGCTCGAGCGGGTGCTGCTCGCGGGCAGCGGCATCCTGGTGGGATGCTACTGGGCGTACTGGCACGACGGCTTCTACCTCGGCCCGCGCTTCCTCTTCCCGCTCACACCCGTGGTCGCGCTCTGGACCGCGCGCTTCCCGGGCCTGGTGCGCGCGCGTTGGGGAGACGGGATGGTCCACCGCGCGGTCGTCATCACCCTCGTGCTCGGGGGCCTGTACGCCGCGGCGAGCGGCATCCCCGTCCGGGGGCGGCAGTACGCCAACGGGCTGCTGACGATGCGGTGGGACGCAGAGGCCGCGGTGCGGCGCGCCGGCCTGACCGACGCGCTGGTCCTGGTGCGCGAGAGCTGGGGGAGCCAGCTGGCGGTGCGACTGTGGGGCCTGGGACTCTCGCGGGCGGACGGCGAGAAGCTCTACGCCAACGTGGATGCCTGCCGTCTCGAGGAGCACGTGACCGCGCTCGA
>CAYLJK010000011.1:0-14829 GCA_964383975.1 uncultured Gemmatimonadales bacterium
AGCTCGCCCGCACATAGGTGGCCCCCGTGTCCACCGCCGTCACGACGCCCTGCGACGTAACCCGCACGATGTTCTGGTCGTCGGAGGCCCACGTGGCGCTGTTCCGCGGCACCGGGTCGCCCAACGCGTTGCGGAAGTCCACCGCCGGCGTGTCCACGGCGCCGAGCAGCGGCAGCAGCCACTCCTCCGGGAGGATGCGCACGGTGTCGGGCACCAGCGCGTTGAGGACCCGGTACAGCACCGAATCCCGCCGGGCGCCACTGGAAGCCCGCACGTACGTCCGCCCCGTGTCCACGGCGGTGACGACACCCTGCAGCGTCACCCGCGCGATCGTCTCGTCGTCACTGGACCACGCCACGCTCGAGCGCGCCAGTGGCTCGCCGATGGCGTTCCGCAGCGTCACGACGGGCGTGTCCACGGCGCCCAGGAGCGCGAGCTGCCGCTCGTCGTCCAGGAACCGCACCGTGTCGGCGAGCGCGGTGTTGACGACGGTGACGGCCACGGAGTCGCGATGGCGGCCCGATACGGCCCGCACGTACACCTGGCCCGCTTCCACCGCGGTGACCACGCCCTGGAGGCTCACCCGCGCGATTGTGGCGTCGTCGCTCGACCACGCCACGCTGGTGCGCGGCAGGGTGTCGCCCAGCGCGTTCAGCACCACGATCGGCGGGGCGTCGGTGGCGCCGAGACCGTTCAGCTGGATGGCCAGCGGCAGGATGTTGAGCGCCGCCGGGACCTGGTCGTTGATGATCGTGTACAGCACCGAGTCCCGGAGCAGGCCGAACGACGCGCGGATGAAGACCTGGCCCGAGTCCAGTGCCGTGACGATCCCCTGGGCGTTGACCCGCGCGATCGCCGCGTCGTCGCTGCTCCACACCAGCGTGGACCGGGACAGCGCCGCACCGCGCGCGTTGCGGACCGTCACCTGCGGGGTGTCCACGCCGCCGATGGTCGTGATGCTGTCCACCGCGCTCTGGAGCTGCACGAACGCCGGGAGGTTCGTCACCCGGAAGATGGCCGTGTCGGACCGGGACCCCACCGTCGCGATGATGCGGGCGAAGCCGACGGCGAGGGCGACGGCCTGCCCGTCGGCGAGCACCTCCGCCACCCCGACATCCGGCGTCCGCCACGCCACCGTCCCCGGCACCACCTCGGCGCGCGCGTTCCGCGCGACGGCGCCGAACGTCACGGTGTCGCCCACGCTCGTCACCAGCGCCGTATCCGGCGTCGCGGCGACGCTCGTCACCACGTTGCTGACACCGACGCTCGCCGTGTCCGCGACGCCGTCCACGGAGACCACGACCCGGCCCGTGCCGATGGCGAGGCCGGTCAGGAGTCCGGTCGCGTCCACCCGGATCGTCGCCGGGTCGAGGGCGAACCACGAGGGCGTGGCGTTGCGCAGCTCCTGGTTCTGACTGTCGAACGCACGCACCGTGAGCTGGACCTGATCGCCGAGCGACGTCAGCGGCGGCACCGGGTCCGGTCCCATCGTCACCTGCACCGCGCGCTGGTTCACGATGTAGAGGACGCTGTCCGTGACCGCGCCGCGCGTGGCGAACAGGTACGTCGTGCCGTTGCGGAGTGAGGAGACCTGGCCCGTCGTGGGGTTCACGTTCCCCACGGTGGCGTCGCCGATGGACCAAGTGGGCGCGAGGCCGGCGAGCCCAATCGCGTTGTTCCGGGCGTCGCGCGGCGCGGCGGCCGCCGCGAGCACCTGGGTGAGCGCGTCCGCGACCAGCGTGCCGGGCTCGAACGTGTAGTGGTGCAGCACCTGTGCGACCGTGACGGCGACCACCGCGGTGTCCACGTCCACGACCGCCAGGACCTGTGCCGTACCGTTGGCCCGCGCGAGCAGCCGCCCCGTGGCCGTCACACGGACCACCGCCGTGTCCGACGAGCGCCACTGCGGCACGGCGTCCGCAAGGACGTCACCGTCCGCGTCGAACGCCGCGGCCGCCAGCGTCACGGTGTCCCCCAGGCTAGTGAACGTCACCGCCGCGGACTCGGCCACAACGGTGTCGGCCACCGCGAAGAACCGGCGCATCACCTGCGCCGCGTCGCGCCGCAGCGCCGCACTCGCCACCGCGACCGTGATGGTGGCCGCGCCGCGCCGCCGCGCCTCCACCGAGTCCCCCCGGACCGCGAGCACCGTCGAGTCGCTCGAACTGAGCACCAGCCAGGCGGGATCCAGCGCCACGCCGCCCACCGTCGCGGTCACGGTGACCGCGACCCGCCGGCCCACGCCGACGACCGAGTCCGCACCGGCGAACGCCAGCACAACGGGCTCCACGGTCGGCTCGGTCACGGCATCGCACGTGAGGGATGACACGACGACGAACGCCACCGTCGCGAGAGGGCGGCGGCTGGTGCGGGGATATGGCGCCATGGGCACCTCGGTCAAGCATGGACCGGCGGACGGCGGCCGCACGACCCTGCGTCGAACCACGGGGAGTTCACACGCATCATGACAGCCGGCCAACCGCTTGGCAAGCAGCAAATCGGGAATGATTCACTCGGGAATGACGCCGGATCCTCGCGGCGATTCTCGCGGCGGCCCATATCTTCCCGGCGCGTGACCACGATGCGTGGCTTCCTCGGCCGGCTCGGCTACGGCGCGCTGTTCGGCGTGCTGGGGCCCGCCGCCCTCGCCGGGTGGGCGCGGCGCCTCGATGCGCTCGGCGCGCTACCCTCGCTGCGGGCGGTGGCCGCCGGGCGGGTCCTCGTCGCGGCGGGCCTGCTGCTCGCGGCGTGGGCGACGCTGGCGCTGCGCCTGCATGGCGGCGGGCTCCCCATGAGCGCGTTCCCGCCCGAGCGCTGGGTGGCGCGGGGGCCCTACGCGCTGCTTCGACATCCCCTCTACGTCGGCGCGGTGCTGATCGCCGCGGGGCTGTCGCTCGCCTTCGGGTCGGCCGCGGGCCTCTGGATCGTCACGCCGTTCACCGCCGCGCTCGCCTCGATGTGGGTCCTCGGCTTCGAGCGAACGCACACGCGCTCGCGATTCGGCCCGCAGCCGCCTCCGGCGCTTCACCTCGCCCCGGCGGAGGAGACCGCCCCGAATACGGGGGAACGCCTCCACGCGTTCACGCACCTGCTGCTGCCGTGGCTGCTGCTCTACCTCGCGGTCGAGCGGCTCGGACCGCCGCCGGACGGGATCGAGGCGTGGATGCGGTGGGACGCGGCGCTTCCGGTCCGGCCGTGGGCGGAGATCCCCTACGTCCTCACCTATCCGATGGTCGTCCTCGCCCCGCTCGTCGCGCCGGCACGCCGCGACCTGCGCTGGTTCGTGACGCGCGGATGGATCGCGATCGCCGTGATCGTGCCGCTCTGGCTGCTGCTTCCGTTCGTCGCCACCGCCAAGCCGGCCCCGGACGGGGGTCTCCTCACCGCGCTGATGCGCCTGGAACGGTCCGGCGACGGGCCCGCCACCGCGCTCCCCGCCTTCCACGCCGCCTGGGCCGTCATCGCCGCGCCGGTGTACGCGCGACGGTGGCCGTCGCTCGGCTGGCTCTGGTGGGTCCTGGTCGCCCTGATCGCCTGGAGCTGCGTCGCCACCGGGATGCACGCGGCGCTCGACGTGGCGGCCGGGCTGGGCGCGGCCGCGCTGGTGCTGCGGGCCGAACGCGCGTGGGACGCGGTGCGCGCCCGGGCCGAGCGCGCGGCGAACAGCTGGCGGGAGGCGACGCTCGGCCCGGTCCGGTTCCTGAGCCACAGCGTCTGGGCCGCGGCGGGCGCCTGGTGCGGCCTGGCGCTGTTCCTGATGACCGCCGGCCGCGCGAACCTGTGGCCCGGCCTCGCGCTCACCGCCGTGAGCATCGTCGGCGCCGCACTGTGGGCCCAGGCCATCGAAGGATCGCCACAGCTGCTTCGGCCGTACGGCTACTACGGTGCCGCGCTGTCCGCCGTGGCCGGGTTCGTCATCGCCGACCTGCTCGGTGCCGACGGCTGGCTGCTGGCCGGAGGCTTCGCCGTCGGCGGCTCGGTGACCCAGGCCCTCGGCCGCGGCCGCTGCCTGGTGCAGGGGTGCTGCCACGGTGCGGCCTGCGACGAGCGCATCGGCATCCGCTTCACCCACGCGCGCTCGCGCGTCACACGCCTCTCGAACCTGGGCGGGGTGCCGCTCCACCCCACGCAGCTCTACTCGATGGGCTGGATGCTGCTCGTCGCCGCCGCGCTGCTGCGGCTGTGGACCCTGCGCGCGCCGCTGCCGTTCATCGTCGGCGCGTACTTCGTGCTCGTCGGCCTGGGCCGGTTCGTCGAGGAGCACCTGCGCGGCGAACCGCAGACGGCGGTCCGCTGGGGGCTGCGCGTGTACCAGTGGCTCGCCATCCTCTTCGTCGTCGCCGGCGCCGCCGTCATGACGGTCCCCGGCGCGCCCGCCCCGCCCCTGTCCCTCCCGGTTCCCAGCGACCTGCTCGCCGTCACCGGCTTCGCCGTCCTGGCCTACGCGGCGTACGGCGTCGACTTCCCGCGGCTCAACGCGAGGTTCTCGAGGCTGGTGTAGCGCCCCGCTTGACTTTTCCCGACCTATCGTTCAAAATCTGAACCGCGGTTCAATTCTTCCGGAGCGGGCCCATGTCCGACGGCCGTGCCGCCATCGCCACCCGATCGCCGCGCGTGCGCGAGAAGCGCGACCGGCGGCGCCGGGAGATCCTGCACGCCGCGCTGCGCGCCTTCCGCGAGAAGGGCTACCACGCCACGACGCTCGAGGACATCGCCGAGCACCTCGGCGTCCGGAAGACCGCCCTCTACCATTACTTCCCCGACAAGGAAGCGATCCTCTTCGACTGCCACCGCAACGCGCTCGCGGAGTTGGACCGCATCCTCGTGGGGGCGAGGGCCTTCGACTCGGCGGCCGAGCGGCTCGCGTTCGTCATCCGGGAACACGTCCGGGTGATGACCGACACCCTGGAGGGCTCTCCGCTCGCCTTCGAGGTCACGGCGCTCGCGCCCGAGCGCCAGCGGACGATCATCGCGGGCCGTGACCGCTACGAGCGCGCGCTGCGGCGCGTCATCGCGCAGGGGGTGGAGGACGGCGAGTTCCGGCGGGTGAATCCCAAGACGGCGGTCTTCGCGATCCTGGGCGCCATCAACTGGATCGCGCGCTGGTACCGCCCCGAGGGTTCGCTGCACGCCGAGGAGCTGGGCCTGGAGTTCGCGGGCCATCTCGTGGGAGGCCTGACGTGCCGATGACGGAGCGGGGCGCGTGAAGGCCCTCCAGCTGACGGCGGTCGGCGCGCCGCTGGAGCTGCGCGAGGTCCCCGCTCCGGCGCCGGTGGTGGGCGAGGTGCTCGTGCGGGTCGCGGGCTGCGGGGTCTGCCACACCGACGTCGGCTTCTGGAAGGACGGCGTGCCGACGAAGGCGCCGCTCCCCCTCACGCTGGGCCACGAGGTGAGCGGCACGGTGGTCGAGGCCGGTGCGCCGTTCGGCCACCTGGTGGGCCGCGAGGTCATCGTGCCCGCGGTCATCCCGTGCGGCGACTGCGCGCTGTGCCGCGCGGGGCGGGGGAACGTGTGCCGGGCCCAGGTGATGCCCGGCAACGACATCCCGGGCGGATTCGCCGAGTGGCTCGTCGTCCCGGGCCGCGGCCTGTGCGTGGTGGAGGACCGGGGCCCCTACGACCTGGCGGACCTCAGTGTCCTGGCGGACGCCGTCACGACCCCGTACCAGGCGGTGCGGCGCAGCGGGCTCGCGGCCGGAGACCTGGCCATTGTGACCGGCGTGGGCGGCGTCGGCGGCTACGCCGTGCAGATCGCCGCGGCGCTCGGGGCGCACGTCGTGGCCATTGACGTGGACGACGCCAAACTCGCCGCCATCGCGCGACATGGCGCCGGCCTCACGATCAACTCCGCGGCGACCGACTTCAAGGACATCCGCCGGCGGGTGCGCGCCTTCGCGCTCGAGCGCGGCTGCGGCGAGACGGGGTGGAAGCTGTTCGAGTGCTCTGGCCAACCCGGCGGGCAGGAAACCGCGTGGGGCCTGCTGACGCACGCCGCCACGCTGCTGGTGGTCGGCTTCACGCTCCAGAAGGTGCCGCTCCGCCTCAGCAACGCGATGGCGTTCGACGCGACCATCCAGGGCACCTGGGGCTGCCGCCCCGAGCTCTATCCCGAGGCGCTGGCCCTCGTCACCTCCGGCCGGGTGACGCTGGCGCCGTTCATCGAGCGGCACCCGCTCGAGCTCGGGCCCGAGGTGCTGGCGCGGGTCGCGGCCCACGCGCTGGCCCGCCGCGCCGTCCTCGTCCCCGGCACCGCCTGAACCCCGTCACAGCGAGAGACCGAGCGATGAAGAGTCACACCCTGGTGGACGGCTACTCCTACCGGACCATCCGCTATGAGCGGCGGGCGGCGCGCGATGCCGCGGGCGCCGAGGTCCCCGGGCTGTGCAACGCGTGGATCGTGCTCGACAACCCGGCCCAGCTCAACAGCTACACGACCGACGCCGTGAAGGAGATCATCCTCGCCTTCCGCGAGGCGTCGATGGACCGGAGCGTCGTCGCCGTCGTCTTCACGGCCACGGGCGACGTCGCCTTCTGCACCGGCGGCAACACGAAGGAGTACGCCGAGTACTACGCCGGCAATCCGCAGGAGTACAAGCAGTACATGCGGCTCTTCAACGACATGATTGACGCCATCCTGCGGTGCGACAAGCCCGTCATCAACCGCGTGAACGGGCTGCGCGTCGCCGGCGGGCAGGAGATCGGGATGGCGTGCGACTTCACGATCGCCGCCGACACCGCGCGTTTCGGTCAGGCCGGGCCGAAGCACGGCTCGGCGCCCGACGGCGGTTCGACCGACTTCCTGCCGCTCTACGTCGGATTCGCGCGCGCGGTCGAGAGCGCCGTCCTGTGCGAGCCGTGGTCCGCCCACAAGGCGCTGCTCATCGGCCTGGTCAACGAGGTCGTCCCCGTGCTGCGGGTGGACGGCGCGTGGATTCCGAACCCCATGGTGGTCACCGACCGGATGACCGACGCCTTCGGCAACCTCGTCTTCGGCGACGCCAGGACGGGGGCCGAGGCGGAGGCCGCGCGGGAGATCCTGCGGCGCGCGGTCACGGACCTCTCGCGGCTCGACGCCGCGGTCGAGGCGCTCTGCACCAAGCTCCTCTACCTCATGCCGGACTGCGTCGCGAAGACGCTGAGCAGCCTGCGCAAGCACAAGACGTGGCACTGGGACAACACCAGCCCCACGAACCGCGACTGGCTCGCGCTCAACATGATGACCGAGGCGAAGGCCGGCTTCCGCGCCTTCAACGAGGGCCCGAAGGGGCAGCGCGAGGTGGACTTCATCCGGCTGCGGCAGCTGCTGGCGCAGGGGCATCCGTGGGACGACGAGCTGATCCGGGAGATCTCGCCGCCGTACGGCGCGGGGCGCGGGGCGCGGGGAGCGGGGAGCTGATGGACCTCGGACTGGCGGATCGGGCCGCGCTCGTCACCGGCGCTCGGGCCGGGATCGGGGCGGCGATCGCCGTTGCGCTCGCGCGCGAGGGGTGCGACGTCGCCGTCGTGGACCGCGAGGCCGACGCCGCACGGCGCGACGTGGTGCGCGAGATCGAGGCCGCGGGCCGGCGCGCGCTCGCCGTCACGGCCGACGTGCGCGACCTCGCGGCGGCGGAGGACGCCGTGCGCCGCACGGTCGCGGCGTTCGGACGGCTCGACGTCCTCGTCGCCAACGCCGGTGTCACGGCGGACGCCATGAGCTGGAAGATGACGGAGGCGCAGTGGGACACCGTCCTCGATGTGAACCTCAAGGGGTGCTTCGCCTACGCGCGGGCGGCGGCCGCGCGTTTCCGGGAGCAGCACGGCGGCCGGATGGTGCTTATCGCCTCGGTCAACGGTCTGCGGGGGAAGGCGGGCCAGGCGAACTACGCCGCCTCGAAGGCCGGCGTCATCGGGCTGGGCCGTGCGCTCGCCCGGGAACTGGGGCGCTACGGCGTGACGGTGAACGTGGTCGCACCGGGGATGGTGCGCACGGCGATGACCGGCGCGCTGAAGCCGGAGGTGGTCGAGCGTGCCGTCGCCGAGTCCGCGCTCGGGCGCATCGCTGAGCCGTCGGACGTGGCCGATGTGGTCGCGTTCCTGTGCTCCGACCGCGCGCGCCACGTCACGGGCGCCGTGCTCGCGGTGGACGGGGGCCAGCTGTGCTGAGGCGCGCGTGAGCGGGGCGCCGTCGGTGCGCCGCGCGGTGGAGGACGGCATCGCGAGGGTGACGCTCGACCATCCGCCGCGCAACATCCTCACCCGCCGCGTGCTCGGCGAGCTGCGGGCGGCGCTCGCCGACCTGCGCGCCGACGCGGCGCTGCGGGTGCTCGTGCTCGGCGCGGCCGGCCGCCACTTCTCGGCCGGAGCGGACGTCGCCGAGCACCTGCCGCCCGAGTGGGAGGCGATGATCCCGGAGTTCCTCGAGACCGTCACCGCGCTGCGGTCCTTCCCGGCACCGGTCATGGCGGCCGTCCGCGGCCGCTGCCTCGGCGGCGGCTTCGAGGTGGCGATGGCGGCGGACCTGGTCGTCGCGGGCGAGGGCGCGTCGTTCGGCCAGCCGGAGATCCTGCTCGGCGTGATCCCGCCCGCCGCCTGCGCGCTCCTGCCGGCCCGCATCGGCCCGATGCGCGCCGCGGAGGTGGTGTTCACGGGGGACGCGCTGACCGCGCCGCAGGCGCACGCGGCGGGACTCGTCGCGCGGGTCGTCCCCGACGAGCGCGTGGACGAGGAGGCGCTCGCGCTCGCGGGCCGCATCGCCCGTCACAGCGCCGCGGCGCTCCGAGCGGCCAAGCGGGCGCTTCGCACGCCGCCGAGCGAGCGCGCCGAGGCCGAGGCGCTCAGCGCCGCCGGGCGGTGCTACGCCGACGTCATGGGCACCGCGGACGCGCCGGAGGGGCTGCGCGCCTTCCTCGAGAAGCGCCCGCCGGCCTGGACGCACCGATGACCCTCGTCACCTTCCCCGAGGCCCACAACCGTCCGGCGGAGGCGGTGCTCGCGGCGTGCCGCGACCTTCTGGAGGACGACACGTATCCCACCGTCGCCCGCTGGCGGGAGGCGGGTGGCATGGTGGCCGGGCACTTCCAGGTCTATTTCCCCGAGGAGATCGCGCACGCCGCCGGGATGCTCCCGTTCAAGGTGCGCGGCGGCCCCGTGGAGCCGAAGCACGCCGACTCCCGTTTCGGCTCGTACCTCTGCTCCATCGTCAAGACCTCGCTGGAGCTGGCCCTGGGCGGCCACGTGCGCTTCGACCTGTTCGTCACGCACCCGATCTGCGACGCGGCGCGGAACCTCGCCGCCGTCTGGGGGCGCAACTTCCCCTACCCCTGCGAGATCCTGTACCTCCCGCAGAACGCCGCGTCGGCCCACGCGGTCGAGTACCTGCGCGGCGAGTACGACCGGCTTCGTCGCACCGTCGAGCGGGTGGCCGGCCGCGCGGTCGGTGTCGGCGACCTGCGCCGCTCCGTCGCGGTCTTCAACGAGAACCGCGCCCTGCTCCGCGCCCTGTACGTCCTGAGACGCGAGCGGCCGTGGCTGCTGCGGGCCGACGAGGCGTACGCCCTCGTCGCGGCGGGCGGCATGATCCCGCGCGAGGAGCACAACGACATCCTCCGCGCGATCCTGCCGCAGCTCCCCGGGCGCGAGGTGCGCCGGCAGGACCGGATCCGCGTCGTCCTCGAGGGCGGCTTCTGCGAGCAGCCGCCGCTCGACCTGCTGCGGGCGGTCAGCCGCTCCTGCGACGTGGTGGACGACGATCTCCTCATCGGCCTGCGCTGGATCCTCGACGACGTGGCCGCCGACGGCGACCCGATCGCCGCCCTGGCGCACGCCTACCTCGAGCGCTCCGCGTACAGTCCGGTGCAGCACGACCTGCGCAAGCCGAAGGAGGAGATGCTGTTGCGCCGCGTGCGGGCGGCGGACGCGCAGGCCGCGATCGTCACCGCGGCGAAGATGTGCGAGCCCGGCCTCGAGGAGCAGGTGGCCTACGTGAAAGCGCTCGACCGGGCCGGCGTGCCGTTCTTCGTCTCCGAGTTCGAGGAGAACATGACGAGCTTCGAGCAGCTCGAGGTCCAGCTGGAGACGTTCGTGGAGAACCTGCTGTTCGACTGACGGGAGGCCGCATGGTGCAGGCGACGGACCGGAGCGCGCTGGTCGGGCGCGGCAACGCCGAGGGCGCGCGGCTGTTCCGGCAGTGGTTCGAGGGGCTGGCGGCCGCGGCGGACGCCGGGCGGCCCGCGGCGTACGTCTTTGTGATGGGGAGCTTCGGCGAGCTGCTGCGCGCCTTCGACCTCCCGGTCGTCTTCCCCGAGATCAACTCGCTCCAGACGGCGGTGCGGCGCGTCGCGCACGAGTACCTGAACGAGGCCGAGGACTACGGGTACTCGCCGGACATCTGCGGTTACGTCAAGGCGGACGTGGCCGCCCAGCTGCGCGGCGGCGAGCTGCCGATGGGGCGCATCCCGAAGCCGGCGATCGCCGTCTACACCAACGCCTGCAACACCTACATCAAGTGGGCGGAGATCTGGGAGCGGATGTACCGCGTGCCGGTCGTCACCATCGACGTTCCCGGCACCCGCGCCGAGGGCGCCCAGACGTGGCCCGGCGACCCCGACTTCGAGCGTGACCGGCGCTACGTGGAGGGACAGATCCGCGAGTTGATCCCGGTGCTGGAGCGGCTCTCCGGCGTGCGCTTCGACATCGACCGCCTGCGCGAGGCGATGGCCCACGCCAATACGCTGGGCCGCGGCTGGAAGCGGGTGCTGGAGCTGAACCGCAGCCGCCCGTCGGTGTTCAACGCCCTCACCGACGGCACCATCTACCTCGGCGTCGCCAACGGCTTCCGCGGCGCGCCGGAGGGGGCCGCGTACTTCACGGACCTCGTCGAGGAGATGACGTTCAAGGCCGCCAACGGCATCGGGACCGTCACCGACGAGCGCTACCGGCTGGTCTTCGTCGGCGTCCCCTGCTACCCGATCTTCCGCCGCTTCTCGGAGCTGTTCACCGAGCTGGGCGGGACCTTCGTCCACTCGACCTATCTGCACTTCGCCTCGGGCGGCGCCAACCTCGGCTGGGCGTACGACCTCGCGCGTCCCATGGAGAGTCTCGCCGAGGGGGTGCTCGTCGGGGTCCGCGACGCGATGGACGCGATGTTCCACCAGACGCGCCTGCTGGTGGCGATGCTCGACGACTGGGCGGTGGACGGCGTCGTGTACCACCCGGTGAAGAGCTGCCGCACGGTCTCCACCGGACTCGCCGACAGCCGCCGCGCGCTGATGGCCGCGCGCGACGTGCCGAGCCTGTTCCTCGAGTCGGACATGATGGACCGGCGCGTGGTGTCGGAGGCGCAGATGAAGAACCGGGTGGACGCGTTCTTCGAGGGGCTCGCCACGCGCCGCGCGCAGGCGGCCCGCACCGCCTGAGGAGGAACGACTGATGGCGTACGCCGCCGGCGTGGACGTCGGCTCCACGCAGACCAAGGCCGTCGTCGTGGACGAGCGGCGGCGCATCGTCGCGCGCTCTCTCACGATGACGGGCGCCAACGTGATCCTGGCCGCCGAGGAGGCGTTCGCCGAGGCGCTGCGGACCGGGGGCCTCGAGGAGGAGGAAGTCGAGTACGTCGTGGGGACCGGCTACGGTCGCTACAAGGTCACCTTCGGCAACACCCAGGTGACGGAGATCAGCTGCCACGGCCGCGGCGCCGTGCACATGTTCCCAGGCACCCGCACCGTCGTGGACATGGGCGGCCAGGACACGAAGGCGATCCGCGTCGCGCCGACGGGCGAGATCCTGGACTTCTGCATGAACGACAAGTGCGCCGCCGGCACGGGGCGGTTCCTCGGCGCGGCCGCCGCCGCGCTCGACCTCGGCCTCGACGCGCTGGGCCCCACCGCGCTGCGCGGCGAGAAGGCGGTGAAGATCAGCACCACCTGCACGGTCTTCGCCGAGTCCGAGGTGTTGGCGTGGCTGGGTCGCGGTAAGCGCATCGAGGACATCCTCCTCGGCGTGCACCAGTCCATCGCCGGCCGCTCGGCGGGCCTGGCACGCCGGGTCGGCGTCGAGCCGGAGGTGACGTTCACCGGCGGGGTCGCGCGGAACCCGGCGATGATCGCCGCGCTCACCGCGGCCCTCGGCGCGCCGCTCAACGTGAGCGAGGACTCCCACTACATGGGCGCGCTCGGCGCGGCGCTGTTCGCGCTCGACCACATCCTCGCCGCCCGCGCCCCCGCGAGGTCGCACGCATGAGCACCTGGACCGCCGGCATTGACGTCGGCTCGACCTACACCAAGGCGGTCGTGCTCGGCGCCGACGACACCGTCGCCGGGCGCGCCATGGCCCCGACCGGCTTCCAACTCGCGAAGGCGGCGGAGACGACGCTCGCGGCAGCGGCCGCGGACGCCGGCGTGACGGTGGCGGACCTCGCGTACGTCATCGCCACCGGCTTCGGCCGCCACCAGGTGACCGTCGGCGACGCCCGGGTCACCGACCTCACCGCCGCCGCTCGCGGCTGCACCCTGCTCTTCCCCGGCACGCGCACCATCCTCGACGTCGGCGGGCAGACGATGAAGGCGAGTCGGCTCGGCGAGCGCGCGAAGGTCCATTCGTTCCGGCTCAACGACAAGTGCGCCGCCGGCACCGGCGCCTTCCTCGAGAAGACCGCGCGCTACATGGGCTTCACGACCGAGGAGATCGGCCCGCTGGTCAACACCTCCAAGTCGGCCATCCCCATCTCCGGCGTGTGCGCGGTGTTCGCGGAGTCCGAGGTCATCAACCACCTCTCGCAGGGACAGGCGCCGGCGGATATCATGCACGGTGCCATCGTCTCCCTCGTCGGCCGGTCGGTGCAGCTGATGAAGCGCGACGGGATGGAGCCCGAGTTCACGCTCATCGGCGGCATCCTGCGCTTCGAGCGGATGGTGGACGTGGTGCGCGAGCAACTCGGCGCGGCGGTCAACGTCCCGCCCGGGGACCTCGTGCAGTTCACCGCGGCGCTCGGCGCGGCGCTCCTCGGGCGGCGGCGGGTGGGTGCACGCGCGGCGGAGGCCGGCGCGGCGTGAGCGACGCGGGCTCGGGCGGACCGGCGCCGCACCGCTCCGGGACGGAGCGCCGGGTCGTGTCGCTCAGCCACCTCGTGCAGGCGGAGGCCGGCCGGGTCCCGGCGGAGTCGCGGCTCGCCCCCGACCCGGCGCGGCTCGCGGAGGGGTGGGAGCGCCGGTTCGTCGCCGACGGACCGCGCGCCGACGAGGCGATCCGCCTCTACGAGGAGCTGGGCTTCGAGGTGGTGGCGGACCCGCTCGTCCCGGCCGACCTTTCGGGGGAGTGCGAGGACTGCCGGCTGCTGATGCTGGCCCGCTTCCGGACGATCTACACCCGGCGGAAGAGAGGGTGACGATGCGCTGCGCGCGCTGCGGCCGCGAGGCCGCCGAGACGGACAAGTTCTGCGCCGAGTGCGGGATGTTCCTGCGCGACGCCTGGACCGACCAGCGGCTGCTCGCGCCGCTGCACCACGAGAGCGAGGGCCGGCACCAGGAGGCGCGCCGCGAGCTGGAACGGCTGGTCGCGATGGAACCCGCGAGCGCCCTCGCCTGGCACCTCCTCGGCACGGTGCACTTCCACCAGGGGACGCTCAACCGCGCCATCGACTGCTACCGCACGGCGCTGGAGCTCGCCCCGCGGTTCCTCCTCTGCTGGTACGACATCGGCGTCGCGTACTACCACCGCGGCAACATGCCGGCCTCCATCCAGGCGTACCGCCGCTGCCTCGAGCTCGACGCGCACTACAACGCCGCCCACTACCGGCTCGGTGTCGCGCTCTTCCACGCCGGAGACCTCGACCAGGCGCGCGAGCACTTCGAGCACTGTACGGCGCTGACGCCGGAGTACCTCCGCGCTCGCTACTTCATCGGGGTCATCCACGAGCGCAAGGGTGAGTACGACGCGGCGCTGCGCGAGTTCCGGGGGAACGTGGACGAGGGCATCGGCGAGGTGAGCAGCCTCTGGCACATGGCGCAGATCCACGAGCGGCTGGGGGACCGGGCCACCGCCGACGCGCTGCTGGAACGGGCCCGGGCGTTCGGGCGGACGGCCGTCGGGTGAGGGCGCGGTGACGATCCCGTCCGAGGACCGCCTCATCTACGACTGGACGTCGGTGAACGGGCCGCCGCCGCGGCCCCGCGTCGCCATGCTCGACGACGAGACGCTCCGCGACGGCCTCCAGAGCCCCTCGGTCACCGACCCGCCGGTCGAGGCGAAGGCGGAGATCCTCCACCTCATGAACAGCCTCGGCATCGAGACCGCCGACGTCGGCCTCCCCGGCGCCGGACCGCGGCAGCGCGACGCCGTGATCCGGCTGTGCCGCGAGATCGGCGACCACCGGCTGCGCATCCGGGCCAACTGCGCCGGCCGCACCGTCGTCGCCGACATCCAGCCGATGGCCGACATCGTCCAGCGGACCGGCGTCCCCATCGAGGCGTGCATCTTCATCGGCATCAGCCCCATCCGGCAGTACGCCGAGGAGTGGGGCCTCGACCACATCCTCCGGCACACCGAGGAGGCGGTGAAGTTCGCGGTGGGCGAGGGGCTGGAGGTCATGTACGTCACCGAGGACACGATCCGCTCCCATCCGGACGACCTGCGGGTGCTCCTCGGCGCGGCCGTGCATGCGGGGGCGAAGCGCGTGTGCCTGTGCGATACCGTCGGCGCCGCGGTGCCGCAGGGGGTGCGCAACCTGGTGACGTGGGTGCGCGCGCTGCTCGCGGAGCTGGGCGCCGGCGACACGGTGGGCATTGACTGGCACGGGCACCGCGACCGCGGCCTCGACGTGGCCAACACCCTCGCCGCGCTGGAGGCCGGAGCG
>CAYLJK010000012.1:0-14698 GCA_964383975.1 uncultured Gemmatimonadales bacterium
GCGCGGGCGGGGAGGGCGGCTAGGCGTCCGCCTGCGCTCCCGCGCCCCGGCCCCGCCACGCGGGGCCGTAGCGTTCCCGCCAGAGCTGCACCTTTTCGAGCACGTCCTACACGCGGATCCGCCGCATCGTCCCCGGCCGCCGCTCGGTCGAGATCGGGTAGTCCTCGCCCGGCGCGCCGTAGGCGTCGATGCGCAGGTCCGGGAAGCGGCGGTAGGGCCCGGTGCGCTTCGGGTTCCAGTGGCCCAGCAGGCTGATGACCGGCCGGTCGAGGGCGACGGCCATGTGCAGCGGCGCCGAGTTGATCGTGACCACGAGCGCCGCGGCGTCGAGGATGCCGACGAGGTCGCGCAGGGGGACGCCGAGGGTGGAACGCACCTCGCACGAGGCCGCGGCCCGGATCTCGGCCTCGATCCGGCGCTCGTGCGGCGTGGCGCCGCCGACGAGCACGGGGAGAAGGCCGAAGTCGGACCACAGCGCGTCGCACAGCCGCCCCCAGCGGTCCGGGAGCCACTCCCGGTGGTGATCGGTGCTCGCGAGGCCGAGGGCCGCGGCGGGGCGGGGGAGCGAGGCGACGAAGGCGCGCTGCGCGTCGCGCTCGTGCGGCCAGGGCCCGAGGTCCCAGGTCACCGGCTCGGGGTCCACGCCGAGCACCGCGAGGAACTCGAAGTACTGATCCTGCACGTGCTGCGGCGGGTGCGGCGGGAGCCGGTGCGTGGTGACGAGCCAGTTGAGGTCGCGCGCCCGCGCCCGGTCGAAGCCGAGCTTCACGGGCGAGCGCAGCGCCGCCGTCACGAGGCCGGCCTTCGCGTATACCTGGAGAGCGAGGACGAGGTCGAACGGCTCGGCGAGGCGCCGCCGCAGGTCGAGGTAGGCCCGCCAGCCGGCCCGCTTGTCAAACAGCTCGAGGGCGTCCACCGCGGCATGCCCGCGCACGAGCGAGGCGGGCCCCGGCTGGAGGATCCACGTGATGTGGCAGGCAGGGGCGTGCCGTTTCAGCGCCGTGAGGACCGGGAGGACGTGGACCGTGTCGCCGACGGCGCTCATCATCACCACGGCTACGCGCCCCGTCCGCCACCGGTCAGGGATCGTCACGCCGCCGCCTCCGCGTACCCCGACTCGAAGAGGGTGCGGTCGGCGGCGGTGAGCCGCTCGCCGCACCGCCGGTTCCACTTCTCCCACGACCGGTAGAACCGCAGCAGGTTGCGGCGGCGGGACGCGGCGTCCGGCGCCTCGCGGCAGGTGTCCACGTCGAGCAGCCACGCCTCCCGGTCATCCACGACGACGTTGCGCAGCTGCAGGTCGGGGTGGATCCAGCCGGCCACGTGCAGCCGCCGCACGAGGCGCCCCGCGGCACGGAGCACGGCCTCGCGTCGGGGCGGTGCGGGGGGAGGACCCTCGAAGAAGATCGTGGCCAGGTCGCGGCCGGGGACCCGGGCGGTGGCGACGTCGGCGCGGTGCCAGGGGCCCGCCGGGTAGGCCGCCGCCGCGAGAACCTCGGGGACAGGGACGCCCTCGGCCCGCAGCCGCTCCGACACCAGGATCTCATGGACCCATCGCGGCGTGCCGAGGTAGCGGTCGCCGAGAAACGGCGCGACGAGGCCGCCGCGGTGCGCGTGGCGGACGACGGCGTCGGCGTCCCCGAGGCGCACCCCGAACGCGGCGCTGCGGCCCTCGAACCGGTCACGGCCGGGGACCGCGGCGGCCCATGCGTGGAGCGTGCCGCGCGCGGCGAGCGCGCCGGCCACCGCCTCGGCGACCGCCTCGCGGGCGGCGGCGACGCCGCCGGGGAAGGCCCACGTCCGGAAGCCGACGGGGAGCCCGGCGGGGACGCGCACTCAGTACTTGGCGAGGTAGATGGGGACCGGCTGCGCCCGGTTCTTGACCTTGATCGGCTCGCGCGCCTCGACCTGCGGCGGGTGCCTCAGGCGCTGGAAGAAGAACTCGGAGATCATGATCTCGCCCTTGCCCGCGTTGGAGCAGAGGCGGCTCGCGGTGTTGACGGCGTCGCCGAGCACGGTGTACTCCAGCCGCTGCTCGGAGCCGATGTTGCCGGCGAAGACCTGGCCGAAGTTGATCCCAATCCCGATGGCGATCGGCGGCTTCCCGCCCTGCTGCCAGTGGACGTTGAGCTCGCCGAGCTTGCGCTGCATGTCGATGGCCGCACGCATCGCCTTGTCGGCGTCGTCCTCGGTCGCAAACGGGGCGCCCCACAGCGCCATGAGGGCGTCGCCGATGAACTTGTCGAGCGTGCCGCCGTGCCGGAAGATGATGTCCACCATCTCCGTGAAGTACTCGCGCAGCAGCGTCGCCAGATCGTCCGGGTCCATGTGCTCCGACATCGTCGTGAAGCCGCGGATGTCGGAGAACAGGATCACCACCGGGCGCTTCGTCCCGCCGAGCTTCACCTCCTCGCCGTGTTCCGCGATCTGGCGGGCGAGGTCCGGCGAGAAGTAGCGCTGGAAGTTCGAGAGCACGAGCGCCTCGCGGCGCAGCCGGTCGGCGAGCTGGCTGTTCTCGATGGCAACCGACGCGGTCCCCGCGAACCCGATGAGGAAGTCGAGGTCCTCGGCGCTGTAGGCGTGCGTGGCGGTGAGGCTGTCCACGTAGAGCACGCCGAGCACCCGGCCGTCCGAGCCCATGAGCGGCGCGCACATCGCGGAGCGCACGCTCTGGAGCATGATCGACTTGCCCTTGAAGCGCTCGTCCTCGGCCGCGTTGTCGGTCAGCACCGCGACGCGCTCGCCGACCACCTGCCCGATGATGGAGCGCGGCACGTGCCGCGCCGAGGCGTAGCCCTCGCCGAGTCGGCTCTTGGAGATCCGGGGGATCATCTCCTCGGCCGCGCCGCCGAGCAGGATCGAGCAGCGGTCCACCGCCATCACCTGGAAGGAGAAGTCGGCGATCTGCTCGAGCAGCTTGTCCACGTCCTGCTGGCGCGAGAGCGCCTTCGACACCTCGAGGAGGACCTCGAGCCCCTTCGCCTTGCGGGCCGCCTCGTCACGCTCGGCCGGGGCCGGGGCCTCCACCGACACGCGCTTCACGCGCGCCGCCGAGACGTTGAAGTCCGGGGTCAGCTGGCGGACGATCGTCGCCTGCGGCGGCCGCGGGGCCGGGAAGCCGGCGTCCGCCTTCGGCGCCTGGCCGGTGGCCTTGGCCACCTCGCGGACGTAGAAGGAGACCTTGCCGAACATGACGACGTCGTTCGGCTGGGCGGTCGCCTCGGTGATGCGGCTGCCGTTCAGGAACGTGCCGTTCGACGAGCCGAGGTCCTTCACGACGACCCCGCCCGAGCCGAGACTCACCTGGGCGTGCTGGCGCGAGATGGTCGGGTCGTAGATCGGGATGTCGCTGTTGACGGCGCGCCCGACGATCAGGGTCACGCCGGGCTTGACATCGATGGTCTGGTCGCCGGTGGTGCTGACGAGCTTGTAGGCGTCGGGCATGCCGCTGGGGTCTCCGGGAAGGCGTAATATGCCCCGACGGCGCCGCCGGACGCTACTGGCGTCCCGGGTGCACGGGGCCCGCGTGGCGGGGCGCCCCGCTTGGCCGCGATATTGGGGCATGCTGCGCCGCTGGCTGACGCCGCTCGCGGCCGCCGCGCTCGCCGCTCCGCTGGCCGCCCAGGAATGGGACGCCCCGGTCGCCCGCGCACTGGTGGCCAGGGCCATCGCCCGGCGGGCCGCGAGCTTCGCGGACTCCGGCCTGGCGGACTGGAGCGCGCGGGCCGACGGTTTCGTCTTCTTCCTGGGGCAGATCGGCGAGGGGCTGTCGGAGCCGCCGCGCCTCGTCAAGGCGGATCAGCTGGCGCTCGAGGTGTTCTGGCGGGCACCGGACCGGAGCCGCCAGCGCATCATCGGCTGGCGCGACCGCCGTGACCTGCCGACGGACATCAACTACCATCGCGACCACCTCGGCATCGTGATGAACAACTTCCCCGACCTCATCCGGCTCGGGGAGGGCGACGAGGTGCGGGACGTCCCGCACCCCGTGTCGGCCGCCGGGGCGGCGCTGTACCAGTTCGCTGTGGCGGACTCGCTGTCCATCACCCTCCCGGACCGCGCCATCCGCGTGTACGAGGTCCGGGTGCGCCCGCGGGACTTCCGCGCGCCACGCATCGTGGGTTCGCTGTACCTCGACGTGGCGAATGCCGACCTCGTGCGCATGACGTTCAACTTCACGCGGGCCGCGTACCTCGACACCCAGCTGGAGGACATCGCCATCAGCGTGGAGAACAGCCTCTGGAACGGCCGCTGGTGGCTCCCGCTGCGGCAGGAGATCGAGATCCGGCGGCGCGCCACGTGGATGGACTTTCCCGCGCGCGGCATCATCCGGGGCCGCTGGGAGATCGGCGGCTACCGGTTCAACCAGGGGCTCGATCCCGCGCTCTTCCGCCCAGGCCCGGAGATCGTCGTCGCCCCGCAGAGCGTGCGGGACACGTTCCCCTGGCGCGATTCCCTCGACGCCGCGGTCCGCGACATCGCCCGCCCCGCCCGCCTGGAGGACTTCGACGCGATCCGCGCGGAGGCGGCCGCCGTCGCGATGGGCCATGTCCTCACCGGCCTGCGCCAGACCCGCATCGCCGGGGGCTCGGTGTCGGACTTCGTGCACGTGAACCGGGTCGAGGGGCTCGCCATCGGCGCGGGTGTCACGCGCCGCAGCGCGGACGAGGCGCGCGAGGTGCGCGTGCGCGCGGGCGCCGCCACCGCCCGCTGGCTCCCGACCGGCTCGGCCGAGGCCACGGCGCGGCGCGGACCGTGGACGTGGCGGATCGCCGGCTGGCGCTCGGTGCGCGACATCGGCGACCTCCCGGTGATCTCCGGACTCGTCAACTCGCTGCACGCCCAGGAGGGCGGGAGCGACTACGGCGACTACATCCTGGTTGCGGGCGGCTCGGTCGGCCTGACCCGGGCGCTCGGCGGCCGCGGCGCGCTCGCGTTCGAGGCAAGCCTCCAGCACGTGGATTCCCTCACGGCCGCCGCCGACTGGGCGCGCGGCGGTGCACGGCGGCCCAACCCCGGCGTGGACCGGGGTGACTGGGCGGTCGCCCGGCTGTCACTGCGCCGCTCCGCCAGCTCGTTCGCCGCCGACCGCGGCCTGACGGGCCGGGCGGATCTGGAGGGCGGCCTCGGGCCGTCCGACTACGTGCGGATGTTCGCGGAGGGGCGGTGGCAGCGTCCGCTCGGCGCCGGGTCGCTGGTCGTCCGCGCGGCCGGCGGGGCCGCAGCGGGGCATCTGCCGCGCCACCGCGGCTTCGTGCTCGGCGGGCGCGGCACGCTCCTCGGCGAGCCGTTCCGCGCCGCGGGCGGGAGCCGGATGGCGTGGCTCGCCGCGGAGTGGCAGCTCCCCGTCCGCATCCCGGAGCTGCGCCTGGGCTCCTTCGCCGGTACGGGTGCCAGCCTCACCGTCGCCCCGGGCGTGGCCGTCGGCTGGACCGGGGGGCGCCTTCCCGGCTTCTTCGCGGTGCCCTCCGCCGGGCCCGAGCCGGTGGCGGGGTTGGGGGTGTCCTGGCTGCACGATCTGCTGCGCGTGGACGCGGGCTACGGCCTGCGCAGCGGCCGGTGGGGGGTCGCGGCCGATGTCAGCCGGGCCTTCTGGGGCATCCTCTAGCGGGCGAACCGTGGCCGGGGCCTCTCCCGGGCGGTATCTTGCGTAAGGTATGGCGAAGCGGACGTTCCCCGACGAGTGGCTCCTGGCCACCCTGGCCACGATCCTCCCCGAACCGACGCTGGCCGAACTGCGCGAGACCGCGCCGGCCAAGTCCACGCTCTGGGAGCTGGTGACGGCGGGGAAGCACGCCACCGACGACCAGATCCTCGAGGCCCTCGGCAAGCGGGCCCGCCTCAAGGTGGCCGACGCGACGGCCAAGCCCGAGAGCCGCGTGAAGGAGATCGTGCCGGAATCGGTCGCCCGCCGCTACGGGATCCTGCCGCTGCGCGTGACCGACTCCTACCTCGAGGTCGCGACGGCGAACCCGTTCGACCTCGACGCGGAGAAGGCGCTGGCGTTCTCCACCGGGCGCGATGTACGGATGCTGCTCGCCGCGCCGGGACGGATCGTCGCCGCTATCGACGATCTGTACCGGCCGGAGAATGTGGTCGAGAAGCTGCTCGAGGGGATGGAGCAGGGGGCCGAGGTCACCCAGCTCGAGGAGGAGGTCCCCGCCGACGAGATTCAGGTCAGCGCCGAGGAGGCCTCCCAGCGCCCGGTCGTCCGGCTGGTGGACCTGATCC
This sequence comes from uncultured Gemmatimonadales bacterium, assembly GCA_964383975.1. Taxonomy (GTDB): domain Bacteria; phylum Gemmatimonadota; class Gemmatimonadetes; order Gemmatimonadales; family JACORV01; genus DASXPG01. Next base: position 6,232 of record CAYLJK010000012.1, read on the forward strand.
TCTCGGAAGGCATCCTCAGCCGCGCGAGCGACATCCACATCGAGCCGGAAGAGGGTGGGTTCGCGGTCCGCTACCGCATCGACGGGGTGCTGCGGCAGGTGATGAAGATCCCGCGTGCCGCCGGCTTCCCGCTCGTCTCGCGCATCAAGATCATCTCGAACCTCGACATCGCCGACCGACTGCGGCCGCAGGACGGACGGGCGCGCGTGGCGGTGAACGGGGTGCCGGTGGACCTGCGCGTCTCGACGCTCCCCGCCTCGCTCGGCGAGAAGGTCGTGATCCGCGTGCTGGACTCGCGGGCGACGGTCCTCTCGCTGGACTCGCTCGGGATGACCGAGCGCGAGCTGGGGGCGTTCAAGGAGCTGCTGACGCACCACGAGGGGATCGTCCTCGTGACTGGGCCGACCGGCTCCGGCAAGACGACGACCCTGTACTCGGCGATCCGCCACATCCTGACGGGGAAGACGAACATCGTCACCGTGGAGGACCCGGTCGAGTATCGCATCCAGGGGATCGTGCAGGTGCAGGTGCACGAGAAGGCGGGACTGACCTTCGCCAGCGCGCTGCGGTCCATCCTGCGCCAGGACCCGGACGTGGTGCTCGTCGGCGAGATCCGCGACCGGGATACCGCGCAGATCGCGATGCAGGCGTCGCTGACGGGGCACCTGGTGCTCTCCACGCTGCACACCAACGATGCCGCCAACGCCGTCACGCGGATGGTGGACATCGGCCTCGAGCCGTACAAGATCGCCGCGTCGCTGCGCGGCGTGGTGGCGCAGCGGCTGATGCGCAAGCTGTGTCCCACGTGCAAGGAGGTCGCGGTCGAGGCGGTCTCCGAGAAGCTGCGGCGCTGGGTGCCGCCCGGCACGCCGCTCTACCGCGCGGCGGGCTGCCCCGAGTGCGCGATGACCGGGTACCGGGGCCGGTTCTCCATCGTCGAGGTGCTCACGGTCACGCCCGACGTTGAGAAGGTGATCAGCTCCGGCGCCCCGGCGGACCGCATCGCGGAAGCGGCGAGGACCGCGGGGATGCAGAGCCTGTGGGAGAGCGGCGTGGTGCACGTGCTCCGCGGCGAGTCGAGTCTCGAGGAGCTGATGCGGGTCGTGGACGTGCCGTTCGACGCCGGCAGTCCCGAGGCCGCCGCGCCGGCGCCGCCGCCCCCGCCGCCTCCGCCGCCTCCGCCGGAGGCCCAGGACGAGTTCCGCCCGCGCCGCAGCCGGATCTCCATGGACCCCGTCTCGGCGGCGGCGGAGCTCACCGCCGCGGTGACCGGCACGCTCGACTTCTCATCCGAGGCGTTCGAGCTGCTCGACTCGATCGGGAAGGGCCCGAAGGTCCAGCATCTCAAGCGCAAGGTCCTGCTGGTGGACGATGAGGACCAGCTGCGCCGCGTGATGAAGGACCTGCTCGAGCGCGAAGGCTACACCGTCGCCGAGGCGCGCGACGGCGTGCAGGCCCTCGACCAGGTGGACTCCTTCGGGCCGGACGTGATCGTGCTCGACCTGAACCTGCCGGGCCTCGACGGCTACGGCGTGCTCTCCCATCTCCGCTCGCGCCCGGCGACGGCCGACGTCCCCGTCGTGGTCCTGACCGCCAAGGCGGACGAGGACAACGAGGTGCGCGTCTTCGAGATGGGAGCCGACGACTTCCTCACCAAGCCGTTCCGCGCCCGCGCCCTCTCCGCCCGGCTCGACATCGTCCTTAACCGGCGCCGCCACACCGCCTGATCCGCCCCACGACATGACCGACGTGCGCGTGGGAATCGTGGACGTGTACGTCCTGCGCCCCGCAGCCGCCGGCTGGGAGGCGCTGTGCCTCCGGCGCGCGCCGCACGAGCGGTCGGCCGGGACCTGGGAGACCGTGCACGGGCACCTGGCGGACGGCGAGACGCCGGTGGCCGGGGCGCTGCGGGAGCTGGGCGAGGAGACCGGGCTCGTCCCGGAGCGGCTCTACAACCTGAGCCGCGTCGAGAGCTTCTACCTGCACCGGCAGGACGCCGTGGTGCTGATCCCCGCCTTCTGCGCCCTGGTGCCGGCCGGCAGCGGCGTCCGCCTCTCGGAGGAACATGACGAGGCCGAGTGGCTGGAGCCGGAGGAGGCGGCCCGCCGCTTCGCATGGCCGCGTGAAGCGCGGGCCCTGGCGGACGCCGTCCGGCTGCTGGGGCGCGGCGATGCCGGCGGGCTGGAGGACGTCCTGCGCGCCGGCTAGCGGGCGGCGGCCCACACGGCCGACGCGGCCGCGCGCAGGTCACGCAGGTTGAACGGCTTCTGGAGCACGCGCTCGGCCGGGATCCCGCCCAGGGGCCCGACCGCGCGATCGGACGTGCTGACGAGGAGCCGCGGGGCGAGGGCGGGGTGCTCGCGCACCAGCACCTCCCAGCAGCTCTCGCCGCCGACCGCCACCCGGCGGTCCACGATCAGCAAGTCGTACTCGCGCTCGCCCACCAGCCGTTGCGCCTCCTGCCCCGCCGCCACCGCGTCCACGGCGTGGCCGTCGTGCGTGAAGAGCACCGAGACGACGCGCGTGATGCCGGGGTCCTCGTCCACCACCAGGATGCGGCGGCTGGTCCGGACCGTCCCCGGCGCCGGCGTGGCGCGGGCCGCCGCGATGGCGGGGTGCTCGCCCGACACCCGTGCGAAGGGGATGCGGAGCGTGAACGTCGCGCCGCGTCCCGGGGGGCTGTCCAGCATGAGCGTCCCGCCGTGCGCCTCGGCGATGCCGAAGGAGAGGAAAAGCCCCAGCCCTGTCCCCTCGCCGGGCGGCTTCGTCGTGAAGAACGGATCGAAGACCTGCGCCGCGAACTCCGCGGGGACGCCGGGTCCCGTGTCGCGCACGGTGAGGCTCACACCCTCCGCGTCGGATGCCACGGCCACCTCCACGCGGCGCTCCGCGCCCTCCGGGAGCTGGTTCAGCGCGTAGGCCGCATTGGTGAGCAGGTTCAGCACGACCTGCTGGAGCTGGTCGCGGTTGCCGGCCACCGTCGGCAGGTCCGGCGCGACATCCGTGTGCACGGTGACGCCGACCCGCCGCAGCTCGTAGGCCATCAGCATCACTGTCCGCTGGGCAATCTCACCGAGGTCCACCTGGGTGCGCTCCGACTCTCCCTTGCGGGCGAAGGCGAGGAGATTGCGCACGATGCGCGAGGCGCGCTCCGCTTGGTCGTTGATGACCTTGAGGTGCTCCTGCTGCGCGGTGGTGCCGATCCCCTGCTCGAGCAGCAGCTCGGAGAGGCCCGCGATGGAGGTGAGCGGGTTGTTCAGCTCGTGGGCCACTCCGCTCACCAGGGTGCCGACGGAGGCGAGCTTCTCCGACTGGAGGAGCTGCGCCTCGAGCGTCTTCTGCTCGGTGATGTCCTCCACGATGACGACGGCCTCGGCCTGCGCCTCGGAGGCGGGGACCGGGGAGGCGGAAACGCGCAGGATACGGCCGCGGCGCTCGGTGCGGCGTTCGCCGGTCGCCGTCCGGCCGGACTCGAGGCTCGAGCGGATGAGCGGGCCGACACCGGGACGCTCCCCGAAGAGCAGGCCGTCGAGGTCCCGCCCGATGATGCGGGGGAGCGGCTCGTCCGCGAGGTTCGCGATGGCGGCGTTGGCGCGGAGCACACGGCCCGACCGGTCCACCAGGGCGACGCCGGCGGCGAGGGCGTCGAAGGTCCCCTCCCACTCCTCCTTGCCGGCGCGGATCAGCTCGAAGAAGCGGGCGTTGGCCAGCACGACGGCGGCGTGCGTTGCCGCCGTGGAGAGGAGGCGGGCGTCGTCCTCCGTGAAGTCGCCCGACAGCCTGTCCGCGACGACAATCGCCCCGCTGGTGAGGCCGTGCGCGCGCAGCGGCGCGGCGATCGCGCTCCGGACCGTGGCGCCCTCGAACAGTTGGAACGGCGCGCCGTCGTGCGTCGTGCGCCGGGCCAGGCGTTCCTGGGCAATCGCCTCGAGGACCATCCCGCCGGATTCCGGATCGATCGTGCGGCGGAGGTGCGGGGCGAGGACCCCTTTGGCGGCCGCGACCTCCAGCGCGCCGCCCCTCGGCGGGGCGAGGAGGACGGCCGCGCCGGAGGCGTCCAGCGCGCGCATGGCGTAGCGCGCGACCTCCGCCACCACGCGCTCGAACCGCAGCGAGGCGGAGAGGACGTGAGCGAGCTCCTGGAGGCTGTAGAGCTCGGCGTGCCGCCGCGCCAGCTCGGCGGTCAGCCGCTCGCGGTCGGCGAGGATCTCCGTGCTGAGATCCCGGCCGAACAGGGCGCTCGCGAGGGCCTGCCCCGCGCGGCGCGCCAGGCCGCTGGTCCACCGGCGCGGTTCGGGTCGGGGAGGACCGGCCCCCGGGTGCGACACGTCCGCCATGGACCTACGGCTGGGGCTGCTGCTGCGCCCGCGAGAGCACCCGGGCGCGCTCCGCGTTGACCAGCCGCAGGGCGTCGGCCCAGGCATCCGACGCCTGCGTCCCGTAGAACACCGTCAGCGGCCGCAGAACGGTGACCGCGGGGTCGAAGAGGTAGATGGCGGCGGCCTGCTGGCGCTGCTCGATGACGTTCTCGCTCCAGCGCGGCGTGATCGGGACGATGCCGATGGGGCGGTAGGTGACGTTCTGGCTCGAAACGGTGAGCTGGTCGGGCTCGAAGCGCACCTGCGGCTGCAGGCCGAAGAACGTCACCATGAAGAGCGTTGCGCTGTCGCGGCCCGCGGCCCGCGCTGCCGCGGCGATCGCGTCGGCGCGGCTCTGGCGCATGTCGCGCAGCGACTGCCAGGCGTCGGTGGCGAGCAGCCGGGTCACGCGCTCGTCCAGCGGGATAACGCGCACCGCGAGGTCGCGCGTCTGGACGCGGATCCCGATCTGCTCCTGGCGGAGGGAACCGAACCCCGGCGGCGGGAGGGCCGGGTCCTGCGCCACGGGCGCCGCGGCCTGCGCCTCCGCGCGCGGCGCCGACGACCCGCAGGCGGCGCCCACGAGCGCCGCCGCGCTACACCACCAGTGCCAGGACCGCATCGCGCAGCTCCTCCTGTCCCTCGCGCGTCCGCGCGCTCGTGAGCAGCAGCCCCTCCGCGGCGACCCCAAGCGCCTCCGCGATCGACGCCGCGCGGGCCGCCCGGCGGCCCCGCGGGACCTTGTCGGCCTTCGTCAGCACCGGGAGGACCGGCAGCCGCCGTCCGGCCACGAGGCGCCCGAACGCCACGTCGTCCGCCGACGGCGGATGCCGGATGTCCAGGAGCCAGATCAGGCCCGCCAGCTGCGAGCGCTCCCGCACGTACGTCTCAACCAGCCCGCGCCAGGCGGCGCGGTCGCTCCGGCCGGCGCGCGACCACCCGTAGCCCGGGACGTCCACGAGGTAGCAGGACCGGCCCCAGCGGAACACGTTCAGGGCCCGGGTCTTCCCCGGCGTCGCGCTCACGCGCGCGAGGGCGCGGCGGCCCACCAGCAGGTTCAGGAGGCTGGACTTGCCGACGTTGGACCGTCCGGCCAGCGCCACCTCGGGGAGCCGGGGCCCCGGGACCGGAGCGTCCGCCGCCACCAGGGACGTGACATACTCGCTCAGCAAAAGCCCCCTCGTCGAGGGGGCCGGGCGCTGCACCGTCACGCCTCTTTCTTCGCGCGCTGTCCCGTGGTGACCAGCAGCGGTGCTCGCCGGTCGGTGATGCACTCCTTCGTGATCACCACCTCGGTGACATCGTCGCGCCCTGGCAGCTCGAACATGATGTCCGTCATCACGCGCTCGAGGATGGCGCGGAGCCCGCGCGCCCCCGCGCCCCGCTCCAGCGCCAGCCGCGCGACCGCCCGCAGCGCCTCCGGGTCGAAGGCGAGCCGCACGTCCTCCAGCTCGAAGAGCTTCCGGTACTGCTTGGTCAGCGCGTTCTTCGGCTCGAGCAGGATGCGCACCAGCGCGTCCTCGTTCAGGTTCTCCAGCGCGACCTCGACCGGCAGTCGGCCGATCAGCTCCGGGATGAGGCCGTAGCGGAGCAGGTCGTCCGGCTCCACCTCGGCGAACGGGTTCTCCTTCGCCCGCTCCGGGACCCCGCGTTCGACCTCCTCGCGGGTGAACCCGATCCGCCGCCGGCCGGTGCGCGCCTCGATGATCTTGTCGAGACCGTCGAACGCGCCGCCGCAGATGAACAGGATGTCCTTCGTGTTGATCTGGATGTACTCCTGCTGCGGGTGCTTGCGCCCGCCCTGCGGGGGCACCGAGGCGACCGTGCCCTCGAGGATCTTCAGCAGCGCCTGCTGCACCCCCTCGCCGGAGACGTCCCGGGTGATGCTCGGGTTCTCGCTCTTCCGCGCGATCTTGTCGATCTCGTCAATGTAGACGATCCCGCGCTCGCACTCGGCGACGTTGAAGTCCCCGGCCTGGAGCAGGCGGACGAGGATGTTCTCCACGTCCTCGCCCACGTACCCCGCCTCGGTCAGCGTGGTCGCGTCCGCGATCGTGAACGGCACGTCCAGCATCCGCGCCAGCGTCTGGGCCAGCAGCGTCTTCCCCGTGCCTGTCGGACCGATCAGGAGGATGTTCGACTTCTCGAGCTCGACCTCGCTGTCCTTGAGCGAGTGCGAGTTGATGCGCTTGTAGTGGTTGTACACCGCCACCGATAGCGTCCGCTTCGCCGCCTCCTGGCCGATGACGTACTGGTCGAGGACCTCCTTGATCTCGACGGGCGTGGGGACCTGCGTGATCGCCTCGGCGACCTCGCGCTCCTCGTCCTCGGCGAGGATCTCGTTGCACAGCGCGATGCACTCGTTACAGATGTAGACCGACGGCCCGGAGATGAACTTCCGGACCGCGTCCTTCGACTTGCCGCAGAAGGAACAGCGTAAGTGTCTGTCGTTGCTCATGTTAGTTCGCGGCCGCCCGGCGGCGGCCCGCCAGCCGAATATGCGGGCCGCCCGGCCGGGGAGTCAAGCATCAACCGCGCGGGGCCGTCACCTTGACGGGGAAGGCGCTGGGGGCGAGCACGTTGTCGATGAGGCCGTAGTCCTTCGCCTCGTCGGCCGACATGAACCGGTCGCGGTCCATGTCCTTCTCGATGCTCTCGAGCGGCTGGCCGGTGTGGTGGGCGTACAGCTCGTTGAGCTTGGAGCGCAGGTAGAGGATCTCGCGGGCCTGGATCTCGATGTCCGCCGCCGTCCCCTGGGCGCCGCCCGAAGGCTGGTGGATCATGATCCGCGCGTGCGGAAGGGCGCTGCGCTTCCCCTTGCGGCCGGCGGCGAGCAGGAACGACCCCATCGAGGCGGCCATGCCCATGCAGATGGTGTTCACCGGCGCGGTGATGTGCTGCATGGTGTCGTAGATGGCCATCCCCGACGAGACCAGCCCGCCGGGGGAGTTGATGTACAGGTAGATGTCCTTCTCGGCGCTGTCGGCCTGGAGGAAGAGCAGCTGCGCGATGATGATGTTGGCGACGTCGTCGTTGATCGGCACCCCGAGGAAGATGATGCGGTCCATGAGGAGCCGGCTGAAGATGTCGTAGGTGCGCTCGCCGCGGCTGGAGCGCTCGATGATGTAGGGCGGGTAGATCGTGGACATGGGTCCCATACGGCTCCGGTTCGGCCCGCGGCTCAGCGGGCGGCTGGGGCATCCTCCACGGCGCTCTGGCCGAGGAGGTACGCGAAGACCTTGTCGTCGGTGATGCTCCGCTCCAGTTCGCGGAGCCGGCCGGCCTTCTCGAGCGCGGCGCGCACGGCCGCCGGGCTCTCGCCCCGGCGGGCCGCGATCTCCGCCACACGCGCGGCGACCTCCTCGGCGGTGGCGTGCAGCTGCTGGCGCTCGGCCACCGACTCGAGGATGAGGTCGCGCCGCACCTGCGCTTCCGCTACGGGCCGGAACTCCCCCGCGAAGCGGTCGTGCTGGTCCTCGGCGACCCCGTACGCGTGCGCGTAGGCGTGCAGGGCGCGGTCGAGGAGCGACGCCGGCACCGCCACGTTGTTGGCGGCGGCGATCTGGTCCACCAACTCGCCGCGCAGCCGCGCATCGGCCTCGCGGCGGGCATCGGCCTCCAGGTCCGCCCGGACCGCCGACAGCAGCTCCGCGACGGACGCGAACGGGCCGACCTCGGCGGCGAACGCGTCGCTGACGTCGGGGAGCTGCCGCCGCTTCACCTCGGTGAGGTGCAGCCGCAGGTGCCGGACCTGGCCGCGCTTCGCGGGCTCCGGGTGGTCCTCCGGGAACCGGACGCTCCCCTCCCAGGTCCCGCCGGGCTCCAGTTCCATGGCGTGCGCCTCGAGGTCCGGGAGTGCGCGGCCCTGGCCGAGGACGAACCGCACCGGTTCCGCCGCCGCGCCCTCGCCCTCGTCGAGGTTCGTGATCGCCGCCTCGACCATGTCCCCCGGTTTCGGCCGGCCCTCGACCGGCACCCACGGGGCGCGCTGCTCGCGCACCGCCAGCAGCTGGGCGTCCACCAGCTCCTCGGTCACGGGCGGCCCGTGCCGTGTGACGAGCACCTCTTCCACCAGCTCGGGAATCCCTGCGAGACGGGAGGCGATCACG
>CAYLJK010000013.1:0-6296 GCA_964383975.1 uncultured Gemmatimonadales bacterium
CCGAGGCCCCGACCTTCTACCTGGTCCCGGGCGACAACCAGGTCAACGTGGTGTGGCAGCCGTCGTCGAGCGAGACCGATGGCGACCCGTTCTTCGCCGTCGCGTCGAACGTGGCCTCGCCGCTCTACGACCCGAACTTCCGGCAGTACGACGTCGAAGGCTACCGGGTCTGGCGCGGCCGCACGCAGGCCACGATGGAGGTGGTCGCCTCGTTCGACTACGCCGGCACGGTCATCACCGACTACACCGGGGCGTTCTGGAACGAGGACGACTACGGCGCCCGGTGCGCACCGGAGCTCGGCATCACCACCACCTGCCCCGCCAACTTCGGCGGCGGCGGGTCGTTCGACATCCCGCTGGTCGGCCTGGTGCGGCAGATCCCGCCGGGCGGCCGCGTCGCGCTCACGACGGGCGACGTGCTCAACACGATCATTGACACGGCGGTCGTGGGCGGCGGCTCCGGCCTGCCGGACCTGGTGGACAACCGCGTGCCGTTCGCGTGGGCCGATACCGACGTGCGCAACGGCTTCCGCTACTTCTATGCCGTCACCGCGTTCGACGTGAACAGCGTGAAGTCCGGCCCGACATCGCTCGAGTCGGTCCTGTCCACGCGGTCCGTCACGCCGCGCGCCTCGGGGAGCAACCGCGTCGCCTCGACGCTCTCAGTCTCGCTGGTGGGCGGCAACGGCGCGGTCCTGAACCCCGACGCCCCGTTCCCGACCATTGACCCGGTCACGGGCACGTTGAGCGGCCCGGCGCCGCCGTCCAACGCGCTGCGCGGCACGGCGTTCGTCGCCTCCGAGCAGCTGGTCATCCCGGGTTCGACGGACTTCATCATCGATTCCGTCGTCCCCGAGTGGTACCACTCGGCCACGTTCTACGTGACGGCGACGAACGGGACGGTCACGACCCAGTACGTCCTGTACAGCGGCCAGGACCACGGCCCGCTGGGGCAGAACGACGGCGACCTGATCTTCGACCCGCTGGGGATGCAGCTCCGCGCCGACTCCAACCGCGCGGACTCCCTGAACGTGGACGCGTTGCCGTTCGCCGGCTTCGCGCAGTCGGTGCTGCGGATGCACCCGCCCGTCTGGGGCTCCCAGCACGCCGACTGGAACCCCGACGTGGCCGGCAGCTTCTGGTCGTCCCCGTCCACCTTCAGCCGAGACGGCGGCTCGCGCTGGTTCGACGGCGCGAACGAGACGATGGCCGACCCGACGCTGGGCTTGCTGCACGGCCAGCTCACCGGCGTGACGACGATCTACCGCCCGGTGCGCGTGCAGAACGCGTCGAACCTGTTCCGGCGCTTCGACCAGACCAACTACTACGCGAACCGCGCGGCCGACATGAAGGTGTACTGGGGCGCGACCCCGGGTCGTCCGGACTCCGTGGTGGACGTGACGCACCGGCTCCCGGTGCCGTTCCAGGGCCAGTATCGCGCGTCGTACGGCTTCCTGCCCGACTTCAACGGCAGCGCCGAAGCCATCTCTCCGCCGAACGGCATCCTGACCTACCAGGACTACCTGTTCGGCGCCTGCCTGCCCTTCGCCGCAGCCGTGGCTCAGACCGGGTGCACCGGCCGGAACCTGGTCAACACGGCCATCCTGATGCCGGTGGACGTCACCGGTGACCAGGTCGCCGACGGGAACGGCTTCGGCATGTACATCGCCGGCGAGCCGTTCATCTTCCTGACCAACACCCTGCCGACCAACACCGTCTGGACGCTCCGGACGTACATGGGCGAGGTGAAGCGGACCGGCGGGGCGTACAGCTATGTCGGCCGGCCCAGCAATGCTGGCGTCCCGGGCCTCACGATGCGCGTGAGCGTCGGCCAGGCGGGGAGCTTCCCCGACGCCACGGCCGACCTGGCCAACGTGCACACGGTGCCCGACCCGTACTACGTGACCAACGCGCTCGAGATCTCGGCGAACACCAAGGTGCTGCGGTTCGTCAACCTGCCGCACCGGGCCATCATCCGGATCTACAGCGCCAGCGGCATTCTGGTGAACGTGCTGAACCACAATGATCCGACCGGCGGCGGCGAAACGACCTGGAACCTCCGCAATCGGAACAACCAGTTCGTCGCCAGCGGCGTGTACTTCTATCACGTCGAGGCGGCCAACGGCCAGACGAAGGTCGGCCGGTTCACCGTGGTCAACTTCGCCCAGTAACGGAACCGTTCGGGGCCGGGGTATCTGCCCCGGCCCCCTGGAGGCAGGCATGCGAATTCGCACCTCGTTCCTGACGCTCTCGCTGCTGGCCACCATGGGCGGGTTGGCCCACGCCCAGGTGATCCGGCAGGTCGAGGGCGACAACACCGCGTACGGCACGACCGCGGCGGAGTTCCTGCTCTTCGCGCCCACGGCGCGGGGCGCGGCGCTCGGCAACGCGTTCGCCGCCCTCACGACGGACATCTCGGCCTTGTTCTACAACCCGGCCGGGCTGTCGCAGATGACCGACCCCGAGGCGGTGGTCTCGAGCACCGCCTACGTGGCCGACACGCGCTACAGCTGGGTCGGGATCGCGTTCCCGTTCGGAGGCGGCTCGCGCGCCCTCGGCATCCAAATCGGGAACTTCGGCTTCAGCAACCAGCCGGTGTACACGGTCGAGGACCCCGACGGGACGTCCCAGCTGACGTACTCCGTCGCGCAGACGGTCGTCGGCCTGACGTACTCACAGCAGTTCTCCGACCGCTTCTCGGCGGGCATCACCGGGAAGTTCATCAACGACAAGCTCGGCGGAGTGGATGGCCAGACGTTCGCCATCGACTTCGGCACGAGCTTCCACGCCACGGTGGCCGGGCGCCCCATCCGGGCGGCGTTCACCATCGCGAACCTGGGTGGCACCCTCAGCCACGACGGCAACGTGCTCGACGTGCAGGTCGTCCGGCAGCCGCCGGAAGGCGAGCAGGGGATCCCGCAGGAGGCCGCGACCGGGGCCCTGCGCACCAAGAGCTGGCCGCTCCCGGTGAACTTCCGCGTGGCGCTGTCGTACGACGTGTTCACCACGGCGATGAGCCGGCTGACGGTGCTGGGCGAGTTCTCGCAGCCCAACAACACGGACCCGTCGTTCGGGTTCGCGGGCGAGTACGACATCCGCCTCGGCACGTCCGGCTTCTCGCTGGCGCCGCGGATCAGCTACACCTACGCCTCGGACAACAACCTCGACCCGGCCGGCCCGAACGACCCGGACTACGCGGGCTTCGCGTCTGACGTGAGCGAGGGCTCCGACGGGTTCGCCGCCGGCGCGGGGATCCGCTGGCGGAAGAACCCGCGCGGCATCGGCTTCGGCTTCGACTACGCATACCGGAGCCTCGGGCTGCTCGGCGGGGCGAACACGATCAGCATCGGCATGACCTGGTAGAGAGGAGACGACCGGACCGCCGGGCGCCACGCGCCCGGCGGACGGTCCGCTGATGAACAGATCGCTCGCGGTGCTCGCGGCCGCCGTCACTGTGGCCGCCGCACCGGGCTCTCAGGGCGGCGATGCGCCGCTGACGGTCTCCGCGGTCCGGTTCTACAGCCCGAGCCGCGGGACCACGACAATCGAAGGGGTGTGCGAGGTCCGGCTGGCCCAGGTGTTCCGGACGGTGGGCCAGCGTCCGAGGTACCGCCTGGAAGTGGTGGTCCTCGACAGCGCGGGGCTGGAACTCCAGCGCATGGACCGGGACCGGCTGGTGCCGGCGTCCGCCGCGTCGCAGCGCGAGGCCACGACCCTCGAGTCGTTCGGCTTCGTCGCGGCGCCGGGGCGCTACCGCATCCGGGTCCGAGTGACTCCCGAGGGCGGCGAGCCGGTCGAGCGGGAGGTCGAGGTGGAGGGTTATCGCAGCGCGCCCGCCATCTCCGATCTCCTCCTCGCCACGGCAGCGCGGCTGGCGGTCTCCGATTCGGAGTCGCCGGCGCCCGGCGAGATCCGCCGCGGCACGCTGCTGCTGCGCACCGCGCCGCTGCCGCGCCTGACGCCCACCGAGGCGTCGCTGTCCTACTATGCGGAGGTCTATCCGCACGGCGGGGCGGCGGGGGCGGGGGAGTTGCGGGCGGAGGTCGTATCGGGCGCGGGTCGCACCGTGGTCCAGACGCCGCCTCGGGCCGTGGAGATCGGCGCCGCCGGCGCCGTGACCCGGGGGTCGCTGGATCTGGCCGGGCTGCCGGAGGGGCGCTATTCGCTGCGCCTGCGCATCCGGCACGGAGACACGACGCTGGTCGGCGAGGCGCCGTTCGCGATGGCCTCGCTGGCCGCACTCGCGGCGCAGCCGGCGCAGGCGCCCGCGGGGCCGGTGGACGTGTTCGAGGGTGCGGACGAGCCGCGGCTGGATTCGCTGTTCGGCCCGCTCGTCTACCTGGCCGAGGCGCCGCGCGAAATCGGTTTGTACCGGAACCTCTCGGTGGAGGGGAAGCGGCGGTTCCTGCGCGAGTTCTGGCAGCGCCGCGACCCGACGCCCGCGACGCCGGACAACCCAGCTCGCGACGAGTTCTACCGGGCGGTGGTGTACGCGAACGAGGCGTTCCGCGAGAGCGGGCGCGGCGAGATCCCGGGTTGGAACACCGACCGGGGCCGCGTCTACCTCCGGAACGGGCGACCGGACGAGACCCTGCGCCGTCCGGCCGCGTCGCCCAGGCCGGTCGAGGCGTGGAAGTACACGCGGGACCGGATGCGGTACTACGTGTTCCAGGACGAGACCGGTCTCGGCAACTACCGGCTCCTCGGCACGAACGACCGCCGGGAGATCAATACCACGGCCTGGGAGCGTCTGATCGGCGGGGATGCGTATCGGGAGGTCTACCAGTTCCTGGGACTGGATCCGCGGAACCTGGGGACCGACCGCAACAATCCGTGAGGGATAGTGAGCGGATACGGAGAGCAGGCTTCACGCTTTCTTGAGCGAGGGACGAACATGAAGCGTCATCGTTTGGCTGGTATCGCAGGAGCTCTGGCCCTGGCCGCACTGGGCGTGGTGGCCTGCTTCGACGACCCGACCAGTTCGCTGCAGGGTGGGCCGGCAGCCCTCGTGCTCACGCGGAGCGCGGTGACGGTCCACACGGGCGACAGCGTCGAGGTCCAGGCCAAGGTCGTGGACGCCCAGGGGACCCCGCTGCCCATCGGCAGCATGACCTGGGAGTCGTCGGATGCGGCCGTCGCCGCCGTTACGGTGGACGAGTCGCGGCCGATCCCCGGCGGCGTCGTCCAGCGCGCGTTCATCCGCGGCCTCGCCGCGGGCGGCGGCACGGCGACGGTCACCGTCACGTCCCAGGGCGTCTCAGCGAGCTTCCGGGTGCTCAACCTCCCGGCGAACGTCGGCGCCGTCACCGAGGCCGTTGTCACGGGGACCGCGTTCACGGACACCGTCCAAATCGACAACCCCGACGGGAGCGTCACCCGCGACATCTTCAGTGCCGGCGACACCGTGACGATCACGGTCGCGGCCGGCTCGAAAGTGTACTTCAGCGCCACGGCGCGGGTGCGCTTCGGCCCCGTGCTCGGCTACGTCATCGCGCGCACCGACTCGACTGTGCTGAAGGTCGTCTCCCGCTTGCCGTTCCGCGGCCGGCCGCACGTCGCGGGCGCCTACTTCAACGGTCCCGCCGATGTCGGCGTCATCGCGCTCGACAGCCTCCAGACCGACTCGATCGTGCTGGCCCGCCAGCGCTTCCGCGGAGGCGTCAACGTCGTCGGCGACACGTTGTTCGTCACCCCGGCGGCGGGGAGCTCCTTCAACGCGACGACGTCGTCGATCAGCTTCGGCGCCACCAACGCGATCGTGATCGGCCGCACCACGACCGAGCTGCGGGCGCTCTCGCCGATCGACTACAGCGGCATCGTCACGGTCCGGAACGTGGTCATCGGCCTCGCCACGCTGGACTCCCTGAAGTCCCCGGGCACGGCCACCATCGCCAAGGCCACCTTCCAGGGGGCGATCAACACCGGCGGCGACCTGCTTGACACCATCAAGGTGTACGGGACGGCGCTCCAGAAGTTCAGCACGGCGGCCGCGTCGCTCTCGAACATCACGATCGGCGGGACGGCGGCCTGGGTGCTGCTGCGGACGGCCGACAGCATGTACGTCATCAGCAAGATGCCCAACAGCGGCACGATCGCGGTCTCCAACGTGAACGTCGGTGGGGTGCTCATCCCGAGCCTCAACTCGACGGCCAACGTCGTGGTCAACGAGACCCCGACGGGTGAGCCGAACGAGCCCCTGAACGACACGCCGGGAGCGGTGACGATCGACTTCTCGAGTGCCACGGCGGCCAACCCGTTCGTGCTCTATGGCGCCATCGAGGACGGCACCGACTGGG
>CAYLJK010000013.1:6306-14565 GCA_964383975.1 uncultured Gemmatimonadales bacterium
TGGGACGACTTCTTCGGCTTCACGCTGGCCTCCGCCCGCAGCGTGACCATCCGGCTGGAGTTCGCGGGCACCGGCGGAGGGGGTCAGACCAACCCGGACATCGACCTGGTCCTGTGCGCGGCCACCTGCAGTTGGGCCACGTACCCGACGGGCTTCGTGAGCATCGCGGGGGCGACAGGTGCGCAGCCCGAGAACATCGCGATCGCGAGCCTACCGGCCGGGACGTATAACATCTACGTGAACGCCTATGACCTCGGCGGCTCCACGCGGCCGTACAAGTTGATCGTCTACTAGCCGTCGCGTACCGCTGCGAACCGAGAGCCCCCGGCGCTGCCACCGGGGGCTCTCGTGTCCCGGGGCTTCCGGCTCGCGGGACGGGGGCCGTCAGGACGGGTCGGCAGGGGGCGGACCTTGGCGGCGCCGGCGATGCCAGAACACCACGCCGAGGACGGTGAGCGCGACGACGATCGGCGTGAAAACGAAGAGCGCCCCGGTCCAGAACATCGTGGAATGGAACCGCTCCTCGTGGCCGCCCAGCGGCGACTGGGCGGCGGCGAGGGCGGCCGGAGCCGCTACCAGGAGACCCGGTAGAGCAGCCAGTAGACGGCGACTCCGGTCACGGAGACATAGAGCCATATCGGGAGGGTCCAGCGCGCCAGGGCGCGGTGAGCGTCGAAGCGCTCGCGGAGCGCCCGGACGAGGGTGATCAGCGCCAGCGGCGGCACCGCGGCCGCGAGCACCGTGTGGGTGAGCAGGACCGCCAGGTACACCGTGCGCGCCGCTCCGGTGCCGGGGAAGCGCGTCGTGCCGGCGTGCGCATGGTACCACAGGTACGACGCCAGGAAAACGGCCGATGTGCCGAGCGCCGCGAGCATGACCGCGCGGTGCGCCGCGCGGCGGCCTCGGCGGATCAGCAGCCAGCCCGTCAGCAGGAGGGCGGCCGTCAGGGCGTTGAGCGATGCGTTGAGGCCCGGGAACAGGTCCAGCAGCATCCGTCAGGCCGTGGTCAGGAGGAGGAGCACCGCCGGCAGGTAAACGAGCGACAGCCGGAACAGCGTTCGAGCGCGGGCCGGGTCGGCCGGAGCGCCGATCAGACGCAGGCTCGCCGCGAGGAAGAGCAGCCCGAGGACGAGCGCCGCGGCGAAGTACCAGCCGCCCGCCATCCCCATGGGCAGCACCCGGAAACCGGCCCGCGCGTAGTCCTCGCGGCAGAGCACCGCGATCGCCAGGAAGTGCGGCATCTGCCACAGAAACACGATCAAAAAGATGACCCAGGCGCCGGGGTCGAGACGGCCCGTCACGGCCGCCCATCCGCCAAGGGGCGGCAGCGCTCCGGGGATGGCGCCCACGACCGTTGCCAGCGAGGTGACGCGCTTGAGGGGCGTGTAGGCCAGCAGGTAGCTGGCGGCCGTCAGGAAGGCGAGCAGCGCCGTCAGGCCGTTAACCGCCACGGCGAGGTAGCACACCCCCACGGCCAGCAGGAGGAGGCCGAACGCGGCGGCCTGACCGGCGGTGAGCCGGCCGGCCGGCAGCGGCCGGTGCCGGGTCCGCTCCATCGCGGCGTCGGCGTGCCGCTCGGCCCACTGATTGAGCGAGCTCGCCGCGGCCGCCACGAGCGCCGTTCCGAGGAGCGTGTGGCACAGGAGCGGGAAGCGTACCGCTCCGCCGGCGCCGGCCTCCAGGAAGCCGACCAGCGTCGTCAAAACCACCAAGAGCGTGATCCGGGGCTTGGTGAGCTGAAGGAAGTCGGAGACCCGTGCCCCGGCCGCGGCCGGGGCGCCAAGGTCGAGCGTCGCGGTCACCCGGCCGAGGGCAGTGGCGCGAGCGCCGGCTCGGCACGCAAGACGGCCGGCGCGCGGTGGAGCCGCAGGGCGAGGACGACGGCGGTGCCGAGCAGCAGGGCACCGACCGCCAGGTGCGCCGTGGTCGGGATGACCGCCTTGCGCGTCAGGACCGTAAGGCCGCCGAGAAAGACCTGGAAGCCGATCAGCGCGACGAGCGCGAGGGCGGGCCGCGTGACCCACGGTTCGCCGGGCTGGCGGGCGATCACCCGGAGCGCGGCCCAGAGCACGAGCAGCGCTACCACCACGGCGCCGACGCGGTGCGCGAAGTGCCACGCCACGAGGGACGACCCGAGCGGCGGGACGAGGCGTCCGAAGGCGAGCGGGAAGTCCGGGATCGCCAGGCCCGCACCGCTGTGGCGCACCACGGCGCCCAGCAGGATCTGGACGAAGACGCCGGCCGCCGCCGTGATGACGAGGCCCCGCGTGCGGCGGCCCGCGGAGTCATCCGCGGCCGGGACCGACGCGAGGAACCGGGGTCCCGTGGCGGAAGCCATCACGACGGCGAGGGCGAAGAAGATCTGCCCCAGCCCCGCGTGCGACACCGAGACCGCGTCGGGCAGCCGCAGCAGGACCGTCGTGCCGCCCAGGACCCCCTGGACGACGACGGCGGCGAGCATCCCCCAGCCCAGGCGGCGGACCCATGCTCGGGGCTCCGCCCGTGCCGTCCAGAACGCCAGGATCACGGTGAGGACGCCTGCCGTCGCGGCGATGAGCCGGTGGCCGTGCTCGTAGAGGACGCCGCCCTCCATGCGCGGGAAGACTTGGCCGAAGGAGAGCGGCCAGTCCGGAACGGCCAGGCCGGAGCCGGTGCTGGTGACGAGTCCGCCTGCGACGAGCAGCGCGAAGGTGAAGCCGGCGGTGAAGACCGCGAAGCGGTGGCGCCCCGCGGCGGCCGGCGACCGGGGCGCGGTCACTGGCCCAGGAACTTCTTCAGGTTGGCGAGATACACGGCGAACAGGACGGCGAACACCGCGAAGGCGACGGTCGAGGCGAGGCTCCACGTCGTGTGTGTGGCCTGGTACTCGCGCCAGCCCCAGGCGGCGAACCCCGAGCAGAAGACGATGGCCGTGCCGATCAGCAGGCGGTGGAAGGCGACCATGACGGCGGCCTCCTTTCTCCCTCGAACGCTACCGCCACTCCTGGATCACCGCCACCACGAGGATGACGGCGAGGGGCAGCGGCGCGAGCACCACGACGAGGAAGCGCCGCGGCTCGAACTTCAGGTGCATGAAGTAGATGGCCACGAGCGCCGCCTTCCACAGTGCCATCACGATGAGCGTCGGGATCAGGATGCGGCGGTCGATCCCCGCCTCCGCCGCCAGGACCTCGAGGACCGTCAGGATGAACAGCCACAGCCAGACCAGGCCGTAGCGCGGGTGCCGCCGCTCGCCGGAGTGTTCCATGGCCTCGGTCCTCAGAAGAGATAGACGATGGTGAAAAGGATGATCCAGACGAGGTCCACGAAGTGCCAATACAGGCCGATGACCTCGATGCCATGGTAGTTGCGCGCGCCGTAGTGCCCGCGGAACGCCTTGAGGGTCACGTAGCTCATGCACAGCACGCCCATCGTGACGTGGAACCCGTGGAACCCCGTCATGGCGTAGAACGTGGAGCCGAAGAGCCCGGCGGCGGCGCCGTTGAGTTCCCCGCCGGCGACGCGCTCGGCGAGTTCGCTCCCCTCGCGAAACCCGCCGGGGAGGAAGCCCATGTGCGCGAGGTGGAGGTACTCGTACAGCTGGATGCCGACGAACGTCGCCCCGCCGAGCACCGTGAGGAGCAACCACATCCGGATCCCGCGCTGGTCGTCGTGGGTGGCGGCGGCGAACGCCTTCACCATCGAGACCGACGAGCAGATGAGGAGGAACGTGTTGAACGCGGTGAGCGGGATGTTCAGCACGTGGAGCGGGACCGGCCACGCCGCGCCGGTGCCCCAGCGCAGGATGATGTACGAGCCGATCAGCGCGGTGAAGAACATCACCTCGGAGCCGAGAAAGACCCACATCCCCAGCTTCTGGGTGTAGACGCCCATCCCCGGCTGCGCGTGCCGCGCGGCCGGGTGCGGGTCGTGGACGACAGCGCTGGCGTTCACCTCAGGCCCCCTTCGCCGGCAGCGGCTGGTTCTGCGGCAGAAAGTCCTCCGCCGCGTCCGGATGGCTGAACTCGTACGGGCCGTGCAGGACGACGGGCACGGTCTCGAAGTTGCCGTGCGGGGGTGGCGAGCTGGTCTGCCACTCGAGGCCGTTGTCCCGCCACGGGTTCCGCTCGGCCACCGGCCCGCGGACCAGGCTCCAGAAGAAGTTGAAGACGAAGGGCAGCTGCGCCGCGAACAGCAGGAACGCGCTGACGGAGATGAACGTGTTCATCCCCTGGAGCGGGCGCAGGAACTCGTACACGTTCGGGTCGTAGATGCGCCGCATGTGCCCGGCGACGCCCAGCAGGTGCATCGGAAAGAAGGTAGCGTTGTAGAAGACCACCGTGAGCCAGAAATGCACCTTCCCGAGCCGCTCGTTCAGCATCCGCCCGAACATCTTCGGGTACCAGAAGTAGATCCCGGCGAAGATCGCGAACAGGCTGCCGCCGAACAGCACGTAGTGGATGTGCGCGACGATGAAGTACGTGTCGTGGATGTACATGTCCACCGAGGCGCTGGCCATGAAGATCCCCGACAGCCCGCCGATCACGAACATCGCGACGAAGGCGACGGCGTTGAGCATCGCCGTGTGGAAGCGGATGCTCCCGCGCCACATCGTCCCGAGCCAGTTGAACACCTTGATCGCGGTGGGGACGGCGATGAGGATCGTGGACACCATGAACGACGTGCCCAGCGTCGGGTTCATCCCGCTCTGGAACATGTGGTGTCCCCACACGATCCAGCCGAGGAACGCGATGCCGATGATCGCGAACACCATCGAGGCGTAGCCGAAGATCGGCTTGCGCGATCCGTTGGCGACGACCTCCGAGACGATCCCCATCGCCGGGAGGATGAGGATGTACACCTCGGGGTGCCCGAAGAACCAGAACAGGTGCTGCCACAGCAGCGGCTGGCCGCCCGCGGCCGGCAGGTAGAAGTGCGTGCCGAGCACCTGGTCGAAGAGCAGCATGATGATCGCGCCGGCCAAGATCGGCACGGCCAGCACCGCCAGGATCGCCGTGATGAACAGCGCCCACACCGAGAGCGGGAGCCGGAACCAGGTCATCCCCGGCGCCCGCAGGTTGATGACCGTCGTGATGTAGTTGACGGAGCCGAGCAGCGACGACGCGCCGAAGACCACGATGCTGAGGCACCAGAACACCTGCCCCAGCGAGACGCCCGTGTACACCGGCGAGTTCGAGAGCGGCGCGTACCCCGTCCACCCGGCCGCCGGGGCGCCGCCCTCGGCCGCCAGCGCGGCCAGGCCCAGCAGCCCCGCCGGGATCATCAGCCAGAACGACCACATGTTCAGGCGCGGGAACGCCATGTCCGGCGCGCCGATCTTCAGGGGGATGAGGAAGTTGGCGAACGCCCCCACCAGCAGCGGCATGATCGCGAAGAAGATCATGTAGGTGGCGTGCATCGTGACCAGGCCGAGGTAGAACTTCGGGTCCACCACCCCGCCCGGCGCGCCCTTCCCCAGCAGCACCACGCCGCCCGGCATCGGCTGTCCGGGGAAGCCCAGCTGCCACCGGATCGCCATGGCCAGCAGGCCGCCGAGCGCGAGGAAGACCAGGCTGTAGAGCAGGAACTGGATGGCGATCGTCTTGTGGTCGGTCGAGAAGACGTAGCGCCGCAGGAACGACGGCGCCGCGTGGTCGCCGTGGTGGACATCGTGCATCGGTACGGCGGCGGCCATCAGTTCGTCCCCCCGCTGGTCGTCGTGGACTCGGCCGGCTCCGCCCCCGGCGGCGCATGCGCGGCCTGCCAGGCGGCGTACGCCTCCGCCGTGTGCACGAACAGGTGCGCCGGCATGCGATAGTGCCCCACGCCGCACAACTCGGCGCAGGCGATCTCGAAGCGGCCCGGCCGCGAGGCCTCGAACCACGCCCGGGTCGTCATCCCTGGCACGACGTCCTGCTTGAGCCGCAGGGCCGGAACGAAGAAGGAGTGGATGACGTCCTGGGACTCGAGGCTCAGCACCACCGGCCGGTCCACCTGCACGTGCAGGGAGTCCTTGAGAAAGATGTCGTCGTCGGTGTTCAGCCGGCCGTCCGGCCCCGGCATCGTGAATTGCCACTCGAACTGCTTCACGCGCACGCCGACAGGCACCGCCCCCTCGGGAACCCGGGCCGGGTCCTTGATCACGGACCAGACCCGCTGGCTGAACACCGCGATCAAGATGACCGTGATCGCGGGGATTGCGGTCCAGACGATCTCCGCCTTCGTGCTCCCCTCGATGTAGGCGGCCCGGCGGCCCGGCCGGCCGCGGTAGCGTGCCAGGAAGACCAGCAGGCCGACCTCCACCACGACGAACACGATCCCCGTGATGTAGAGGATCACGTAGAACATCGAGTCGAGGCTGCCGCCGTAGGTGGACGCGTTCTCGGGGAACCACCAGTGCTGCATGCGGAACTCTCCCAGCAGGGCGCCGGCTGTTCGAACGGGTGTTCGGGAAGCGCAGAAAGGTATAGCGGTCCTCGGGGAAGCGGTACCTCCTCGGGACGGGGCTGGCGCGCCGTCTGTCGGGCCGTCGGGTAGGCCGTTAGACTTGGCCCGTGCCGTCCGACCCGACCCCAGACCAGCCTGCCGGAACCCCCGACGCCTGGGGCGAGCGCCTGCCGCGGAGCCTCGGACTCCTCGCGGCGGTCGCCGTCCTGGTCGGTTCGACGATCGGCAGCGGTATCTTCCGCACGCCGGCCGTCATCGCCGGCCGGGTGCCGGACCCCCTGCCCATGCTCAGCGTATGGGTCCTGGGCGGCCTATTGGCCCTGTGCGGGGCGCTGACGTACGCCGAGCTGGCGGGGATGTTCCCTCGCTCGGGGGGCGTCTTCGTCTACCTGCGGGAAGGCTTTGGCCGCCTGCCGGCGTTCCTCTTCGGCTGGACCGAGCTGGTCGTCATCCGGGCCTCCGCCCTCGGAGCCATCGCCACGGTCTTCGCCGAGTACCTCCTGCGCTCGCTCGGCTTCGACCCAGAGCTGCCGCGCTACGCGGACGCGGTCCACCACGTGGCCGCCGTCGCCATCCTCGTCACGGCCGCGTTCAACTACACGGGCGTGCGCTGGAGCTCGTTCCTCATCAGCGCCACCACCGCGGCCAAGTACGGCGCCCTCCTGGTGCTGGTGGCCCTCGCGTTCCTGGCGGGGGGCGGCGACTTCGCCAACTACACGGTCGCCGCGGGGCCCTTGGATGCCGGCCTGTTCGGTCTCGCCCTGATCTCCGTGCTCTGGGCTTACGATGGCTGGGCCGATGTGTCGTTCGTCGGGGGAGAGGTGCGGGATCCGCAGCGGAACCTGCCCCGCGCCCTCATCCTCGGGACCGTGTCGGTCGTGGGGATCTACCTGCTCGTCAACCTCGCCTACCTGTACCTGCTGCCGATCGGCCGGATGCGGGAATCCACGCTGGTGGCGGCGGACGCCGCCCAGCTCCTCGTGGGTCGGCTCGGGGTCGGGCTGGTGGCGGTCGTGGTGATGGTGTCCACGTTCGGCACCCTCGCCGGGTCCATGCTGACGGGGCCCCGGATCTTCTTCGCCATGGCGGATGACGGGCTCTTTTTCAAGGGGATCGCGCAGGTCCACCCGCGGTTCCGGACGCCCGCCCGGGCCATCGCCATGACGGCGGTCCTCGCCGCCGGCTTCGTCCTCGTCCGGACGTTCGAGGATCTCGCCGACACCTTCATCCTGGCGATCTGGCCCTTCTACGCCCTGGCGGCCCTCGGCGTGCTGGTACTGCGACGCCGGCGCCCTGCGTTGCCGCGTCCGGTGCGGACCTTCCTGTACCCGCTCCCGCCCCTCCTCTTCGTGGTCGCGGCGGCCCTCATCCTCGGGAACTCCCTCATCCCGGCGGCGGACAATCCGCTCATCGAATTCGGGATTCTGCGCGTGCCGCGCAACCCGGCGATCGCCTTCGGCGTGATCGCTTCCGGCCTGCCGGCGTACTGGCTCTGGCGGCGGTCCCGGCTTCCTTGACGTCGGCTCGTCGCGGGGTCTAACTTAGCGCTGCTTGTGCCGTTCTCGCGGGTCCTATCTGAACAACAAGGGCAGGAGCGTGCTATGAGCGTTGCTACGGCGCGGACGATCGTGCTTCGCGGTGTCGCGGCGTTGGCTCTCGTCGTCCTCGCGGCGGCGGGGATCGTGGATCGGGCGCACGCCCAGGGCGTGACGACCGGCGCCGTGCGCGGCCGTGTGCTCGACGAGGCGGGCCAGCCCGTCGCCGGGGCGGCGGTGATCCTGGTGAACCGCCAGACCGGTGCGCGCTACACCAGCGCCGCCAACAGTTCGGGCG
>CAYLJK010000014.1:0-14355 GCA_964383975.1 uncultured Gemmatimonadales bacterium
ACATCGCGCGCTTCGTCTCCAGGTCCTCGACCACCGCCTCGATGACCAGGTCGCAGTCTCGGAGGTCGGCGACCTGCGTGGTGAAGCGGAGGCGGCCGAGGGTCGCGTCGCGCGCGGCGGCGTCGAGCTTCCCCTTCTCGACCAGCTTGGCCAGCGAACCGGTGATGGCGGCGCGGCCCTTCTCGACGAGCGTGTCGCCGACCTCGCGCACAATGGTGGTGAACCCGGCCGCGGCCGCGGTCTGGGCGATGCCGCTGCCCATGAGGCCGCAGCCAAGGACGCCGACGGTCGTGATCTCGCTCATGATACCCTGGGGGTTGGGGGTCGGGGGCTAGGGGTTGGGGAGGCGGCGGCGCGCCGCGGCGGGGCGCCGCGCCGCCCGCGCCGCGCCCGCCCGCCCGCCCCCCCCCCCCCCCCCCCCCCGGGGAGGCGGCGGCGCTCGGCGCCCCCGCCCACGGAGCGCCGGACCTCGGCGTTCACCTTCTGGAACAGCAGCGCGCCCAGGTCCTCGAGGCCGCCGCGCGCACCGGTCCGGTGGCGCGGCCGGATCTCGCCGTGCTCGAGCCGGTCGAGCAGCTGCTCCAGCGCCAACTGCACGCGCGCGGCGCGGCGCCGGTAGCCGCGCGTGGAGAGGACGGGCGCCAGGACGGCGCCGCCGAGCGGCACGGCCGCCACGAGCATCACCAGGGCAGGGGGGCCCCCGAGCGCCAGCGCGCCGAGGCCGACGAGGCCGAGCGTCCCCGTGCCGATCGCGCCGCCGGTCGCCGCGGCGGACCGGGTGTGCGTCAGGTCGGCCGAAACCTCGATGTGGCAGTAGCCGGGCTCCAGCGGCGTCACGGCCACCGTGACGTCCTGCGCCTTCGCCAGCTCGTACGAGCGGCCGCCCACGCCGAAGCCGCGCTTCATCTCCGCGAAGAACCCCTTCTGCCGCTCCCACACGGTGGCGTCGGGGAGCCGGCGCTTGACGGTCAAGGCCTCGCCCTCCGTCATCCACTGGGCGATCGCCTCCTCCAGCGCGGCCTTCTCACCGGAGACGACGCGCGCGGCCCGCACGTGCCCCGGGCCGATCCAGCGGGCGAGCAGCCCCGATTCGGCGCGGGCGCCGCCGGTCTGCTCCTCGTAGAGCGCCTGCCGCAGGAACCGCCCCTCGATGCCGACGTCGGCTCCGAGCTTGAGCAGCTCCGCCTCGCTCAGGCCGTCGCCGGCATCCAGCTCGCCCGCCTGCAGCTCCGCCGCGCGCCGGATGATGCGCTCCAGCGCCTCGCGGTCGATGCGGCGGGTGGGGAGGTTCTCGGTCACGTCACTCCGGCAGCTTCCGCTGCGCCTCGCCCCGCGGGTCCACGACCAGCACGCCGTCCTTGTCCCGGTACGTTCCTGGCGGCAGCGACTTGTCGGCCTCCCGCGTGGCGAGCGACGGCCGCGGCCCCGTGGTCTCCACGGCACGGACCTCCGTGCCTCCGTGCCTCCGTGCCTCCGTGCCCGCCGCCTTCGCCACTCCCTCCAGGAACGGCCTGAAGATCTCGAGCGGCAGCGGGAAGATCGTCGTGGAGTTGTTCTCCGAGGCGATCTCGGTCACGGTCTGGAGGTAGCGCAGCTGGATCGCCGCCGGCTCGGCGCCGATGACGTGCGCCGCCTGCGCCAGCTTCTCCGACGCCTGGAGCTCTCCCTCGGCGTTGATCACCTTCGCCCGCCGCTCGCGCTCCGCCTCGGCCTGGCGCGCCATGGCGCGCTGCATCTCCTGCGGCAGGTCCACGTCCTTCACCTCGACGGCCGAGACCTCGATGCCCCAGTCGTCGGTGCGCTTGTCGATGATGTCCTTCAGCGTGTCGTTGATCTTCTCCCGCTCGCTGAGGAGCTCGTCGAGCACGTGCTGGCCGAGGACGGCGCGCAGCGTGGTCTGCGCCAGCTGGCTGGTGGCGTAGAGGTAGTTCTCGATCTGGATGATCGCGGTGGCGGGGTCCTTCACCCGCATGTAGAGCACCGCGTTCACCTTCACCGAGACGTTGTCCCGCGTGATCACGTCCTGGGGCGGGATGTCGAGCGCGACGATGCGCAGTGACACCCGGTGCATGTGCGAGACGAAGGTGGGGAGGAACTTCAGCCCCGGCCCCTTGGTGTTCCAGTAGCGGCCGAGGAAGAACGCCACACCGCGCTCGTACTGCTTGATGATGCGCAGGCTCGAGAGCGTGTAGGCGGCGGCGACGATGCCGACGATCGTGAGCAGGTCGAGTCCGGGAGGCATGGCCCCCTCCTCTCAGCGGCCGAACGCCTCCACCAGCACGGCGATCCCCTGACCGCCGCCGATGCAGGCGCTGCCGATGCCCAGGTGCTTGCCGTCGCGGCGCAGCGCGTGCAGCAGATGGAGCGTGATGCGCGTCCCCGAGGCGGCCAGCGGGTGCCCGATGGCGATGGCGCCGCCGTGCACGTTGGTCCGTTCGCGCGGCAGGCCCAGCTCCTTCTCCACCGCGACGTACTGGGGGGCGAACGCCTCGTTGACCTCGATCAGGTCCACCGCGTCCAGCGCCGTCCCCGTCCGCTCCAAGAGCTTCCGGATCGCCGGCGCGGGACCGATCCCCATGTGCTTCGGCTCGACCCCGGCGACCGTCCACCCCACCAGGCGGCCCAGCGGCGCGAGCCCCTTCGCCCGCGCGAACGCCTCCGAGGCGACGACCACCGCGGCGCCGCCGTCGCAGATCCCGCTCGCGTTCCCGGCCGTGACGAAGCCATCCTTCTTGAAGTACGGCGGCAGCTTCGCGAGGCCGTCGAGCGTCGTCTCGGGACGCATGTGCTCGTCGGCACGGAACGACACCATCTGGCGGGTCTTCCGGTCTCGGATTGGGATGCTGATGACCTCGTCGTCGAAGACGCCGGCGTCCCACGCCGCCTTCGCGCGCCGCTGTGACAGCTCGGCGTAGGCGTCCACCTCCTCGCGCGTCAGGCGGTACAAGTCGGCGAGGTTCTCCGCGGTCTCCGCCATCGAGAAGCCGCACATCGGGTCCTTCAGCGACTCCCACAGCAGGTCCTCGAGCGGCGCCGCCGGGCCGAGGCGCAGGCCCCACCGCGCGCCGCGCACGACGTGCGGCGCCTGGCTCATGGACTCGCCGCCGCCGGCGAGCACCACCTGCGACTCGCCGAGCAGGATCTGCTGCGCCGCCTGCGTGATCGCCTCGAAGCCGGAGCCGCACAGCCGATTCACGGTCAGCGCGGGGGTCTCGATCGGGAGGCCCGCCTTCAGGCCCACGTGGCGCGCGAAGTAGATGGCGTCGGCCGAGGTCTGGAGCGCATTGCCGAAGACGGCGTGATCCACCTCCGCGGGCTCGACACCGGAACGGGCGAGCGCCTCCTTCGCGGCGGCGGCGGCCAGCTCGATGGCGGTGAAGTCCTTGAGGGTGCCGCCGAAGGTGCCGAACGGGGTGCGGACCCCGCTCAGGAAGACCACGTCGAGGTCCCTGCCCTGCGTCCCCATGTCGTCGTGCGCTCCGGGATGTGGGGTCGGTCAACCTTCAAATGTGCCCTCGCGCGGAGCCATGGGGCAACGACCCCCTCAGTGTGGCGTCAGCAGACAGGCGATGACCGGCAGGCTGATGACCAGGGCGAACGCCCGGCGACAGGCGTCGCCGGCGCGCCGGGCCCGGCGTCTGGAGACATCCCCTCAAGCTGGGGTCGCGGATGCAGGAGAGCTGGAGCTGGTCCGCGGCGTCCGGGTAGATGCGGACACTGGCCTGCGCGCTCTCATTCGGTGCACAGGCGGTGCCGGCCGGGCGAGGCGAGGTCGGGATGAAAGGGGACCCCGGTCGGGTTGCGGCTGACGGTCTCCGACAGGATCAGCAGCTGGGCCCCCGTCGAGTCCGGGTCCGCGGCAGGGGACTGCCGACGGAGCGGGGATCATCGCCCGGAAGCCGGCTTCGGGCAAACCGCGCGAGGCGTCAGCGCGCCAGCTGTGCGGCCACCCAGGCGGCGGCCTCGCGGGTGCCGGTCGTGCCGCCCAAGTCCGGCGTGCGCACGCCGGCCGCGAGGGCCGCACGCACCGCGTCCTCCAGCGCCTGTGCCACGTCCGGGCGCCCCAGCGCCTCGAGCATCATCCCGGTCGTGAGGATGGCGGCGAACGGGTTGGCCACGTTCTTCCCGGCGAGCGGCGGGGCCGAGCCGTGCACCGGCTCGAAGAGGCCCGGCCGGCCGGGATGCAGGTTCGCGCTGGCCGCGAGCCCCAGCCCGCCGACGAGCCCGGCGCCGAGGTCCGAGAGGATATCGCCGTAGAGGTTGTTGGTGACGATGACTTGGAAGCGCTCCGGCTTCAGCACCAGCTCCATCGCGAGCGCGTCCACGTAGCGGTGCTCGGCGGTGATGCCGGGATACTCGGCGGCGACCTGCCGGAACGTCTCCTGCCAGACCCGGTGCGCCAGGACCGCGTTCGACTTGTCGCTCATCGTGACGAGCGTGCGGCCGCGCGCGCGTGCGTGGTTGAAGGCGGCCCGGATGATGCGCTCGACCTTCGGCCGGGTGTTCCACTCCTCGGCGATGAACGCGTCGCCCTCCTCGCGGCCGCGCGCCAGGTACATCCCCTCCGTGTTCTCGCGGAAGATCACGAAGTCGATGGTCCCCTCCGGTGCCTCCGTGTCACCGGGCCTCCGTGCCCGCCGCAGCGGTGTGACCTCCGGATGCAGCAGCTTCACCGGCCGCAGGTTCACGTAGAGGTCGAGCCGGAAGCGAAGCCCGAGGAGGATGTCGCGCGCATGCTCGTTGCCCGGCACGCGCGGATCGCCGACGGCGCCCAGGAGGATCGCGTCCACGCCGGTGCGCAGCCGCTCGAAGGCGTGCTCGGGGAGCGTCTCCCCGGTGGCGAGGTAGTGGTCGGCGCCGTAGGGCAGCTCCTCGACCTCGAGCCGGAAGTCGAAGCGCCGCTGCGCCACCTCGAGCACGCCGAGGGCCGCGCGGACGACCTCCGGTCCGATGCCGTCGCCCGGGATCGTCGCGATGCGGAACGCGGTCACCCGAGGCCCGTGAAGCGCTGGCCGCAGGTGATGCAATACTGCCACCCGACGTCAAGCTCGGTGCCGCAGGTGGGACAGTGCACGACCCCGATGTCCTGACCGCAGTGCGGGCAGAAGAGCACCGTGCGGCCGACGGGAAGCGCATCGCCGCAGTAGGGGCAGGCCGCCGCCGCCGCCAGGTCCCGCGGCCGTGTGACCGGCCGCACCGGGGCCTCGACCTGCTCCTCGAGGAGGAAGGGGAGTTCCGCCTGGGTGCTCGTCGCCGGCGGCTCCGCCGGCGCGCGTTCCGGCGGCTCCGGTTCGGGGACGTGGGCGGGCTCGACCGGTTCCGCCTCCAGCACCGCGGCGATCCGCTCAGGCTCCAGCAGGACGGTGGCGTCGGTGAACTGGCGGTAGACCCCGACCTCCGGGTTGATCGCCGCGATCTCGGTCTCGCAGGCCTGCCGCACGTCGTCGGGGAAGGTCGCCGCGTACCCGCCCTCACCGGCGAGCAGCCGCAGGATGGTGAAATCGTAGTCCTCGCCCGTGTCGAGGCCGAGCGTCGCGCGATGCGTCCGGTAGGGGACGAGCCGCTCGTGGATGTCGGGGACGGGGATCGGGCGGTAGAGCGCGGTGCGATCGAGGGACGCCACGTTGGCGACGAGACAGCGGAAGAGGCGGTCGAGCGCGTCCGACACGGCGGTCCCGGGAGTGAGGCGGCGCACGTTAGGCCGCCGTGGACGGCCTTGTCAAGCGGAGCGTGGTCACGCGTTCTGTGCCCCCGTGCCTCCGCGCCTCCGTGCCCGCCGCTCCTCCATCCAGACCTCGAACCCGCTCGCCACCAGCCCGCCCGAGTCATGCTGCTCCCTCGCGGCCCGGGTGGCCAGGAAGTTCGCGTACTCGTTGCGGGGATGGCCCGCGTGGCCCCGCACCCACGTCCAGATCACGTCGTGCCGCTCGCTGGCGGCGTCGAGGCGCTGCCACAGGTCGAGGTTTTCGACAGGCCCCGTCTTCCGTCGCCACCCACGAGCCCGCCAAACGGGCACCCACTCCCGTATCCCCGTGATCAGGTACCTGGAGTCCGAGAAGAACTCGACGTGCAGCCGCCGGCCCTTCGCCGCGAGGAGCTCCAGCGCCGTGATCGCCGAGCGCAGGGCCATCCGGTTGTTCGTCGTGTCGGGCTCGGAGAGGAAGTAGTCGCGCCGCACCACGCCGCGCGCCGTCTCGAGCTCAACCAGGCCGCCCGCGCCACCCGGCGTGGGCGGGTCCATGCCGTTGCCGAGACACGCCTCGTCGGCGTGCACGACGACGCGCGGCAGCGCGCTCACCGGGCGATGACGACGGGGACGGCGGTGGCCCGCAGCAGCTTCTCGGCGTGCGAACCCTCGAACAGCGTGCGACGGTGGCGGCCCCCGTGCGCGCCGACGAAGAGCAGGTCGGCCTGGCGGGCGTCGGCATGGGCGGCGATCGCGCCCGCGACGTCCCCGTCCAACCGGGCCGTCGTGAACGTCACGCCCCGCGCGCGCAGGACGTCCCCCGCCGAGTCCAGCACCGCGGCGGCGGAAGACACGTCGCCCACGTGCACCACGTCGAGCGGGATGCTCAACGTCGCGGCCCAGGTGGCGGCGACCTCGAGGGCGGCGGCGCTGGTCGTGCCCCCATCGCACGCGACCACCGGGCGCGCCAGGGCGCTCGGCCGCTCCCCGGCGACGAGGACGGGCTTCGGCGAGCGCCTAACGAGGTGCGTCGTCACGCCGCCGAGCGTGCCCGGGCGCTCGTGGAGCTCGCCGCGCCGGCCAAGCACCAAGGCGTCCGCTTCCTCGAGGAAGCGCAGCAGCTCCTCGTCCACGACGCCGGTGGCGTGGACCGTCTCCACCGCGAGGCCCTCGGCGCGGACGCGGTCGGCTGCCGCGTTCAGCAGTTGGAGCGAGCGCTCCTCGAGGACCGTTCCCAGCTCGGCCACGGACGGTGCCACAGGCATCCCCTCCGCCCAGAGGGGGCCCGCGCCGTAGAGCGGCGCCTCCAGCACCCGCACGTCGGTGACGGCGGCGAGCACGAGCGTCGTCGGGAACCGGCGGCCGAGCGCGATGGCGAGCCCGAGCGCGGCATCGGCGCCGGCCGAGCCGTCGAGACCGACGAGGAGGCGGGGGAACATGCCGCGAGGATGCCCGAGTGACCGGGCTAAGTCAAGCGTGGACGGTGATCCGGCCCGGCTCGGCGTCCGTTACCGCACCGACGACCGCGGCCGCGAGCGTCCCGCGCGCCCGGAGGTCGGCCAGCAGCGCAGTGAGCGCGCGCGGCGATACGCAGAGGAGGAGGCCGCCCGAGGTCTGTGCATCCGCGAGCAGGACGCGGTCGGCCTCGTCGAGCCCGGGATCGAAGGCCGTCGCGGGGGCGACCGACTCCAGGTTCCGCCTGGTGCCGCCCGGTACCATCCCGGCCTCGGCGAGCGGGCGGGCTCCCGGGAGGATCGGCACGGCGCCAGCGTCCAGTTCCGCCCCGCAGCCGCTGGCCAGGAGCATCGCACGCAGGTGGCCAAGGAGTCCGAAGCCCGTCACGTCGGTGGCCGCTCGCACCCCGGCGGCCAGCGCCGCGGCGGCGGCACCGTCGTTGAGCGCGCTCATCGAGGCGATGGCGGCCGCGGCCGCCTCGGGGGGCGCAGCCTCCCGCTTGATGGCCGTCGCCACCACCCCGGTCCCGATCGGTTTGGTGAGGACCAGCCGGTCGCCGGGCCGCGCCGCGGCGTTCGTCATCATCGCGGCCGGGTCCACCTCGCCCAGCACCATTAGGCCGAACTTCGGCTCGGGATCGTCAATGGAGTGCCCGCCGACGATCACTGCACCCGCGCGCGCCACCACCTCAGCCGCGCCCTCGAGCACCTCGCCGAGGGTCTCGAGCGGGAGCCGCTCGCGCGGCCAGCCGACGAGGCTGAGGCACCAGGCCGGCCGGCCGCCCATCGCGTACACGTCGGAGAGCGCGTTCGCCGCCGCGATGCGGCCGAAGTCGCGCGGCTCGTCCACCACCGGCGTGAAGAAGTCCGTCGTGAGCACCAGCGCCCGGCCGTCGGCCGTCCGGACCACGGCCGCATCGTCCCCACCCCCGTGGCCCACGAGGACCCGGGGATCGGACACCGGAGGGAGGTAGCGCAGCACCTGCGCCAGTTCGGCCGGGCCGAGTTTGCAGGCTCAGCCCGCGCCGTGCGACAGCGTCGAGAGCCGGATGCGGGGGCGCTGGTCGAGGGGGCGGGGTTCAGTGGTCATGGCGGACTCCGTGTTCGCCCTCAAGCGTACTCCCGCGCGATCAGCCACGCCCGCACGGCGATGAGGGTGCGCTCCTCCGCCGTGGCGCCGTTGCCGAGCGCGCCGTTCTGCTGCTGGAGCCTGGCGAGGCGCGGCGCCGCGAGGGCCACCGACTCCCGCGCCTGCGGGAGCGGCACATCCACCAGCGCCTCGACCGCCTGGATGACGTCCAGATTGCGCCAGGTGCCATCGGGCTTCTGGTTGAGCGCGAGGTGCTCGGCAAGGATGGGCAGCTGGGCGCGGAACGGAAGCGGCGACCACGCCACGGCGCCGAGCGCGCCGGCCAGGAGCACCGGGTTCCACTGCCCGCCCCAGGTGTCCCACAGCTTCGGGAGCGCGAGGAGGCTGCCGACGTGCCGGCGCACCAGCGTCTCGGCCTCCTTCCCCGCGCGCAGCACCGTCCGCAGGGCGAAGCACGACGCCAGGAACCGGCTGCCGCCGTCGGTCGCCACGGCAGCTCCGGTCGGGAGCACGAGCTTCTTGATCGTGCGCCCCGGCGTCCGGTACGAGAAGAACCCGCCGATCGCCTCGCGGCGCGGATCGGCCGGTGCCCGCCGCGAGGGATGGGGCGGAGCCCACGCCCCCTCCTTCTCCTGCCGTGACAGCAGCCACTTCACCGCCCGCGCCACCGCAGGGGCGTCGGCCGGGACGTCGAGGTCGAGCAGCTCCCAGACGTACCACGCCGTCAGCACGAGGTCCCCGCCCACGCTCCCGTCCGAGCGCTGTCTGGTGCGACGCTCCTTCACCAGCGCCTGCGCCAGCTTCTCGTCGTCGGGGCGCCTTGCGCGCAGCAGCTTGCGCGCCACGTACCCCGGGCGCGTCGGGCGCTCGGCGAAGAACGCCCCCACCCGTTCGAGGGCGCGATGGACCGGGTTCATAGGCGCGGAAAAGTAGGCAGTGCTAGCCCAACCTCCAAGCGAGGAGCGCCCCGGCGGCCACATAGCGCACCATCCCCAACAGGAATGCTCGCGATTCCGCGCTCAGGGGCGGGCGCTCTGCGGAACGCAAGAACGCAAGACGCAATCCGCGTTCCGCTCCTGCCACCAGCATTCCCAGCAGGAGGAAGACGAGCAGCCACCCGCCGTGACCCAGGGAGCCGAACCAGAGCGCGGCCAGCAGGGTCAGGACGAAGGCCTCGGCCAGGACGACCCAGACCGCTCTCATGGGGAGTCGGCGGTGGGTCGCGAAGGCGACGGCGAGGAAGAGTACCGCGACGGCCGCGAACGCGGTGAGGACGGTCGTCAGACTCATCGGCCCTCCCACCCGGGACCGCGCAGGGGGCGCCCGGGTCGTTCGGCGGTCAGGCGGCCGTCGTCGAGGGTGAAGCGCCCGTTCACGAGCACGTAGCGGACGCCGGTCGCCATCCGGTGGGGGTCCTCGAAGGTCGCCCGGTCCTCGACCGTGGCCGGGTCGAAGACGGTGACGTCGGCGAACCAGCCCTCCCGCAGCAGGCCCCGCTCCCGGAGTCCCATCCGCTCGGCGGGGACGCCGGTCATCTTGTGCACGGCCGCCTCCAGGGGGAGCACGCGCTGCTCGCGCACGTAGCGCGCGAGGATGCGCGGGAAGGTACCGTAGGCGCGCGGGTGTACGGGGCCCTGATACAGCGGGCCGTCGGGAGCGGTGGCGCCGAAGTCCGAGCCGACGCCGACCCACGGCGCGGCGATGGTCGCCCGCACGTCGTCCTCGCTCATGTTGAAGTAGGCGGCGCCGCTGTTACCGCGGTCGGCGATGACGATGTCCATGAGCACGTCGGCCGGCGCCTTCCCCAGCTCGCGCGCGATCTCGGTGATGCGCCGCCCCTGCCAGCGGCGCAGCGACGTGTCGAGCGTGGAGAGGAGCATCACGTGGCCGAGCGAGCCGAGTTGCGCGCGCACGCGGCGGCGCACCGCGGGGTCACGCAGCCGGGCCAGCATCGAGTCGGTGCCGCCCGCCTCGACCCAGTCGGGCAGCTCCGACGCGAGTCCGCGCGCCGAGGCGATGTAGGGGTAGCTGTTGGCGCCGACGCGCTCGCCGCGCGCGCGCCGCTCCTCGAAGCGGCGCAGGATCTCCGGCATGCGCCCCCACTGCCGGCGGCTCGACAGCTTGAGGTGCCACACCTCGACCGACACGCCCGCGCGCTCGCCGACGGGGAACGCCTCACCCAGGGCACGGTCGATGCCGTCCCCCTCGCTGCGGATGTGGGTGATGTAGAGCCCGCCGTGCCGCCCGGCTGCGCGCGCGAGCGCGACCAATTCGTCCGTCGCGGCCCACGTGGCCGGCGGGTAGCCGAGCGACGTCGAAAGCCCGAGCGCACCCTGGCGCATCGCCGTGTCCACCAGCGCTACCATCCACCGCAGCTCGGCGGCGGTCGGGGCGCGGCGCGCGTCGCCCATCACGTACAGCCGTACCGTCGTCGCGCCAACGAACGTCCCCACGTTGAACGGCGTGCCCGAGCGCTCGAGCCGGCGGTAGTACCCGTCCAAATCCCGCCAGTCCACCGTCAGCCCCCATGCCGCGAACTGCGCGGAGTCGTCGCGCAGCGTGTTCGCGTTGACCGGCGCCGGCGACCAGCCTTCCCCGGTCAGCTCCGTCGTGATCCCCTGCGTGACCTTCGAGACCCCGCGGCCGTCCACGAGGATCGTGAACTGCGACCAGCCGAGCATGTCGATGAACCCCGGGGCGACGGTCAGCCCGGCCGCGTCCACCGTGCGTGCCGCCGTGGCGCCGGCGAGGTCCCCGATGGCGGTGATCCGGTCGCCGCTGATGCCGACGTCCGCCCGGCGGCCCGGCGCGCCCGTCCCGTCCACGACCGTGCCGCCGCGGATGAGCACGTCGAATTGGCGGGAGGGCGGGAGGGCCGGTCGGTGGGAGAGAAAGGCCCCCGAGCCGAGGATCAGGCCCGCAAGTACGAGGAACGCAGGAACGCGGGAGCGCATGGCGACGAACCTAGAGTCCGTGGCGGGGGCCGCAATCCCCTGGGTAACGTTCCCCCGTGGCGACGACGCGCGGCTGGCCGAGCACCGGGAAGCTACCGGGGACGTTCCTGTGGGAGCGGATCATCAATGGTCCGGTCCGCTCGCGGCGGCTCGGCATCAGCCTGGGGCTCAACATCCTGCCGCCCCGCTCCAAGCTGTGCACGTTCGACTGTCCCTACTGCGAGTGCGGCTTCAACACGCCCAAGGCGGAGGGGGAGAAGTGGCCCTCGCCCGACGTGGTGGCTGACGCGTTGCGCAAGTCGCTCACCCTTTCCGGCGTGCGCCCGGACTGGATCACCTTCGCGGGGAACGGCGAGCCGACGATGCACCCGCGGTTCGCGCAGGTGGTGGACCGGGTGCTCGCCGCGCGGGACGATGTCCTCCCCTCGCTGCGGGTGGGCATCCTCTCGAACGGGCTCGCGGCGGGAAAGCCGGCGGTCCGCGCCGCACTCGACCGGCTGGATGCGCGGGTGATGAAGCTCGACCCCGGCCCGGTGGAGCGCGTCAACGGGGTGGCGTACGACCGGGAGCTGTTGGTGGCGAACTACCGGGGCCTGAAGGACGTGGTCATCCAGGCGATGATCGTGGAGGGTCCCGGGTACAGCGGGGCGGACGATGCCGCGATCGCGGCGTGGCTGGGGTACCTGGCGCGCATCCGGCCGGTGGCGGTGCAGATCTACTCCCTGCACCGCGCGCCGGCCGACGCTGCCGTGACGGCCGTGGCGCGCGACCGGCTGGAGACGATCGCCGATCGCGCGCGCCGGGTGGTGAGCGGTCCCGTCGAGGTGTTCTAGCTACTTCTTCTTCTTGCGAGCCGCCTTCTTCGCCGGCTTCCGCTTCATGCTCCGTTTCGCCTTCTTCGCCGCCTTCTTCTTCGCGGCCTTCCGCACCGGCTTGCGGCGCACGACCTTCCGGGCCGCCTTCTTCTTCGGCTTCGCAGCCTTCTTCTTCGCCTTCTTCGCCGCCTTCTTCGCCGCGGCCTTCTTCGGCTTCGCCGGGGCCGCGGGCTTCATCGGCGCGGGAGCCGGCGCGGGGGCCGGAGGCGGCGGGGTCCACGCGGGTTCGGTCCACTCCCGCTCGTCCAGCGGGCTCATGCCGGGCATGTCCCAGCCGCCGCCGGTCAGGTCGCTCAGATGCATGTGGTGCCTCCGAACTGGGTGACGGGTTTGCCGCTCGCTGCGACTCGCGCATATACATTGCGCCTGCCGCGCCGCTCCGCAAGAAGCGGTGCGGCCCACGCGCCGGAGGAGTCCGCCATGCGTTCCCGCCCGATCCGCCGTGTCCTCCCCCTGCTGGCGGGGGTCGTGCTCGCCGGCCGGCTGCCCGCCCAGGCGCCCGCCTTCCAGCCCGCCATCCTGGAGTGGAGGAGCGGCCCGCTCGACTGGCGCGGCCCGGCGCGTCGTGGGGCCTACGTCGGCGTCATCGGCCGGCGGGCGGCCGCCTTCGGCACCGAGACCGGCGGGTTCGAGGTGTGGACCTGGCCGCTGCGGCTGCTGACGGGCTTCGAGCTGGATTTCCAGACCCCGATGTACGGCGAACCGGTGCGGGGGCGGGACGTAGCCCGGAGCGTCGAGATCACGCCCGCCGGCGCGACCATCACGTACGCCCACTCCGCCTTCACGGTGCGGCAGCGGATCTTCGCGCTGGTCCGCGAGCCGGCGGTGGCGATGGTGCTGGAGGTCGAGGCCGTCCGGCCGATGGAGGTGATCGCGCGCTTTCGGGCCGACTTCCAGTACGCCTGGCCGGGGGCGATGGGGGGCCAGTACGTCTTCTGGAACGACGTCGAGAAGACGTTCATCCTCTCGGAAAGTCGCCGCCGCCACAATGCGGTCGTGGGCTCGCCGTTCGCCACGCGCGCGACGGTCCACCCGGCCCACCAGCTCCCCGACGCGCCGAGCGAGATCCGTATCGCGGTGGGCGACCAGGAGCCGGTGCCGATGCCGCGGCCCGGCGAGCCGGCCGGGCGGTTGGTGAACGTCGTCTCCCGCGGCATCCCGATCGTGATGGTCGGCGCCGCCCAGCCGCGCGACACCGTCCTGGCCATCTACCGCCGCGTCCTCGCGCGGCTCCCCCAGCTCTACGCTGAGCGCGTCGCCCACGCCGACTCCGTGATGGACCGCCTCCTCGGCGTGGACGATCCGGCGATGGACCGCCTGCTGCGGTGGGCGGAGCTGAACCTCGACGAGGCGATGGTCTGCAACCCGGACTTGGGCTGCGGGCCGGTGGCCGGCTACGGCGCGGCGGGGCCCGGCAACTGGCGGCCGGGGTTCGGCTGGTTCTTCGGCGGCGACGCGGCCATCAACTCCTTCGCGCTGAGCGCCGTCGGCGCGTTCGACCTGGTGCGCCCGTGGCTCGGCTTCTTCGCGCGCTACCAGCGCGCCGACGGGAAGATCGCCCACGAGATCTCCCAGAGCGCAGGGCAGATCCGGTGGTTCGAGGACTACCCGTACGCCTTCTACCATGGCGACACGACGCCGTTCTGGCTGCTCGCCATCGGCGATTACTTCCGCGCCTCGGCGGACACCGCCTGGGTGCGGGAGCTGTGGCCGGCGATCGCGAAGGCGTACCGGTGGAGCGCTTCGACGGACGGCGACGGCGACGGCCTGATGGACAACCCGCGCGCCGGCGCCGGGGCCATCGAGGTCGGGGACCTCGGCCTCGGCGTGCAGTCGGACATCTACATGTCCGCGGTCTGGGTCGAGAGCCTGCGGCGGATGGGCGAGCTGGCGGCGGCCGTGGAGGACACCGCGCTGGCTGCCGACGCCGCGCGGCGGTTCCCGGTGGCGCGCCGCACCCTGGAGGAGCGCTTCTGGATGCCGGCCGTGCGCCGTTTCGCGTTCGCCATCCTCGAGGGCGGGCGGCTCAACGAAAACCTCACCGTGTGGCCCGCGACCGCGATGAGCTGGCACCTCTTCGACGAGGAGCGCGGCCAGGCGATGAGCGTGGCGCTGGCGCGCGCCGCGATCAGCACCGACTGGGGCGGCCGTGCGCTCGGCTCCGAGAGCCCGCTGTACGACCCGCTGCACTACAACAACGGCACCGTCTGGCCGTTCGTGACGGGCTTCCTCACCCTCGGCCAATACCGCTACCACAACGTGTACGCGGCGCGCGCGCAGCTCGACGCGGTGGGTC
>CAYLJK010000015.1:0-13821 GCA_964383975.1 uncultured Gemmatimonadales bacterium
AATTCACGGCGACGCTGCGGGACAGCGCGGGAACCATCCTGACAAGCAGGCCCATCGCCTGGAGTTCCAGCGCGCAGTCTGTAGCGACGGTCAGTCAAGGCGGGCTCGTCACGGCGGTGGACACGGGCGAGGCTACGGTCACGGCTACAAGCGAGGGGAGGAGCGGATCCGCGACTGTACTGGTCCGGCCGCCAGCGGTGGCGACCGTGACGGTCTCACCCGCGTTCTCCGCCCTGGCGGTCGGTGCGACCGTCCAGTTGAGCGCGACGCTGAGGGATTCCTCTGGCGCCATCTTGACGGGTCGGCCGGTGCTGTGGACCAGTTCAAGCCCAGCGATCGCGTCAGTGAGCAACGCGGGACTCGTGACCGCCGTGGCAATCGGCGTGGACACGGTTACGGCCGCGACTGACGAAGGGACCGCCGGGTCCGCCGTCGTGGTCGTCCAAGCGCCGAACCAGTGCGGCACGACGGTGAATGGGGCGAACCTGACTGGTCTTTCGAGAGAGGTGGGATCGGCTGCCGGTGGGGCGACCGTCGTGCTCCGCGGGACGAACTTCCTGGCAACGGACTGCGTCTACTTCGGTTCCGCGGCGGCAACGATCACCGCTGTCAGCAGTACGGAGCTGCGTGTGGTCGTGCCGCCTGGTACACCTGGGCCGGTGGACGTGTCCGTTCGGCAGTCTGACCAGACGACCACGCTCGGCTCGGCGTTCACCTACGAGCCTGCACCCACGCGAGTCTACTTCAGTGTGGACTTCGAGGACAGCACATTCGGTGGTCTTAGGCGTGGACTGTCGACCGGCAGCCAGGCCATCGTGTCAAACGCGGCTGCGCGAACGGGAACCCGCAGCGCCTACCTTGAGTCGGGGCCGGGGTCTCCATCGTCCGCGGCTCTGAATAGCCCCTTCGCAGACGTGAAGAACCCACCGGTGTCGGCTCCGAACGGCCTGTACCAGCGCTGGTTCATCCGAGTGCCACAGGCTACCATCGACAGTACCTACCGCGGACAGATGAAGCTCCATCTGACGCGGGTCGGTGGCACCCAGCCGCCAAACGGCTGGTTGATGACGGGCACGGGACGCCAGTTCAGCAGCGACTTCCCTGGGGCCATCACAGCGTTCGGCGATGCCACCATCTTCCTGGTCCCCGGCAGCGAGACCCAGGTCGGCCTCGTCGCTGATCAGTGGATGGAGATTCAGACTTGGTACCAGCGCAGGAACGGGACAGGGCACGTGAAGCTCTGGCTCGACGGCCGGCTCATGATTGACGCGGCTGACAGCCGCCTTGGCACGGACGATCCGAATGTGGAGTATCGGATGTACGTCGGGATCGTGTATACACAGGCCACGAGCGGTTCTCACGTGATGTTCATTGACGATGTTGCGGCAGCCGATGGGTTCATCGATCCATAGCGTGGCACCGCCTGCGTACCGGCACCGGCGGAGCTTCGTTAGGACGGCGGCTTGACTGACCGCCAATCGGCTGGCCGGCTGGCGTCCCTCGTGAGTGCGGCTGGCGCCGCGGCAGCGGAGACGTCTCGCAGCGCTTCCGCCCTTGCTGCTTCGGCGCCGGCGGGAACGCGCCTGTCGCGACGTTCATGCCCACCGATCATAATCCGCAGCGGCGTCCCTCTCGCGAACCGCGCACCTTAACGTACAAGCCGTGGCCGCTCTGGTGTCTGTGGTTGTCCCCGTTCGCAACGCGATGGAGTACCTTCCGCAGACCCTGCCCGCCCTCGCGACAGCAGTCGGGTCCGCCGAGTCGGCTGAGCTCGTGGTTGTCGACAACGGCTCGACGGACGGTACGTGGGAGTGGCTCCAGGCGCATGCGCCGAACCATGCGCGGCTGCTCCAGCATGGCGGACGTGTGGGTGAAATCCGCAACCACGGGGTGCGCCACAGCGCCGGCAGCGTCATCTGTTTCGTGGACGCAGACTGTCTCGTCGAGCGAGAGCACGTCAACAACGTCCTGCGAGCGCTCGATGCCGTGCCGTGCGCGGCCACCGGCAGCCGGTACGCGCTGCCCGAGCGGCCGCACTGGATTGAGCGCAGCTGGGACGCCCTCCACGCCACCGGCACCGACGGCGACAGGCAATACCTTAACGGCGGCAACCTCTCGGTTCGGCGCAGTGCGTTCGAGGCCGTCGGAGGCTTCGACCCTTTCTTGGTGTCCGGGGAGGATGCGGAGTTCTGTTACCGTCTGCGTGCGCACGGATATCGTGTCTACGAGTGCCGTGCCGTGCGAGTGGTGCATCTGGGTAATGCGAAAACCCTTCCTTCGTTTTTCCGCAAGCAGGTGTGGCATGGGGAAGGCGCGCTCGGAACGGCGCACGTAGCCGTCATTGACAAGCCGCTGTTGATGACCGTCGCATATCCACTGAGCGTGGTTCTCGGCCTTCTTCTTGCCCTACGCATCGGCGGAGTCGGCGGAGTGGGGGTCCTGGTGCTGGCCTGCTTCGCGGTCCCCGTCGCAGCGGTCACATACAGGTGCCTCATCGGCCGAAGACTCACCGGAGCAGTTGTCGGAGTGGGCCTGTACACACTGTACTTCGTTGCCAGGGGTGTGGCACTGGTGAAACACCTCACGCGGACCCTGCTGTTCCCGAGAGACCGCTCCCGTAGCGGTCCCGTGGCGCGCACGCGAGAGTAGTACGCAGGTGCCCAGCCTGGACGTAGGCACGTGCGACGACAGTGCGCAACGGTGCCGATTATCCGCAGTCACACTTGAGAGGGGAGTCGTCCCGAGTGGCCATAGGGGGGCGAAGCCGGCTTCTGCATGTCATCGAGACGTCGGGGCCTGGCGGCGGGGAAGAGATCTGCGTCCGCCTGGCGGCCGGTGTCATGGCGGTCGGCTGGGACTCACTGGTCGTGGTGCCGGCGGAGGGCTGGGTCGCGGATCAGTGCCGAGCGCTTGGCGTGCCCTGCGTGGTTGTGCCTGATTCCGGCACGGGTTCGCTGGGCTTCGCTGTGCGAGTCGCGCGGCGCATCACGCGAGACGTTGCGCTGGTGCAATCGCACTTCGTGGACGCGGCCATCCTCGCGGGACTGGCGGCGTCGGCAAGGCGCGTGCCGGTGGTGGCCACTATCCACGGCGTCGTGGACCTGCAACCGCATCGCCGCTTCCAGCGCGCCCGCCGGCTGCTCTTCCGGAGCGTGGTTGATCGGGCCGCGTGCGTCTCCGAGAGCGTGCGCACGGAGCTGGTCCGACGGGGGTTCATGTCGGCAGAGCGCGCCGTGGTGATCCCCAACGGTGCACCGATCCCGGCCTCGCGAGTGAGCCGCGAGGAGATGCGGCGACGGCTGGGTGTGGTGTCCACCGAGTGCTTGGTGGGGACGCTCGGCAACATCCGTGGCCCCAAGGGGCACGACACGTTCGTCGAGATGGCCGGTCTCCTCGCGCAACGCCGGCAGGGCTACCGCTTCGCCGTCGTCGGCGACACCACGTCGCCGCTCTTCCCGGACCTCCAGCGGCGCTGCGCCGAGCTGGGCTTGGCCCGGAGAGTCGAGTTCGTGGGCTACCAGGAACAGTTCGCCGACTGGCTCCAGGCATTCGACGTTCTCGTCGTCCCGTCGCATTCCGAGGGGTTCTCGCTCTCGACGGTGTACGGCATGGCGCTGGGCGTCCCCGTCGTGGCGACCAGGTCTGGCGGGCCGGAGGAGATCATCGAGGACGGGACCAGCGGCCTCCTGGTACCCGTGCGCGATCCGGAAGCCCTCGCGGCCGCCGTGGAGCGCGTGGGCGCGGACGGCCAGCTGCGACGGTGCCTCGTGGCGGGCGGGAAGGCGCGCGCCGAGCGGTACTCGACCGGGGCGATGATCGCCGCCTACACAACGCTCTACGCGCAGCTGGCGGCGTGAGACCCTCGCACGGATTCGCGCCCCGCCGCTCCGCGCCGAACGGGAATGCAGCAGACACTCCCGCCGATCCCCGGCTCCAGGCGATCCAGGAGTTGCGGCTCGGCGCCATCTGGCGCTGGTTCAGGGGCCAGTCCGCCGGCTACTGGCTGGTGTGCTTCTACCTCTTCCTGGAGTACGTGCGGCCGCAGGCAATCTACCCGGCCCTCTCAGGGGTTCCCTGGGCGTTCCTCACGCTCATTCTGGCGTCCCTGGCGGTGCTGCTGGGTGAACGTCGCCGCCGGCCCTGGAACATCGCCGACACGGGGATGACCGCGTTCACCATCATCGTCATCCTCTCGCTCTTCCAGGCGTATGACCCATCGTACGCCCTCGACTTCGAGCGGCTCACCTACTACTTCGGCTGGGTGGTGGCGTACATCATCATCACCACCATCGTGAACACGCGGGCCCGCTTCCTCGTCTTCTTCCTGCTGTTCCTCCTCTGGCACCTGAAGATGTCCCAGCACGCGGTGCGGTCCTGGGTGTACGGCGGGTTCGGCTTCAACCAGTACATCGTCGGCGGCCCGGGGTGGTTCCACAACGCCGGGGAGATGGGCATCGCCATGGTGATGTTCCTCCCTCTCTCCGCCACCCTCTACCTGGCCCTCCGCCGCAA
Organism: uncultured Gemmatimonadales bacterium; assembly: GCA_964383975.1. Lineage (GTDB taxonomy): Bacteria > Gemmatimonadota > Gemmatimonadetes > Gemmatimonadales > JACORV01 > DASXPG01. The sequence goes on from CAYLJK010000015.1 coordinate 4,513, forward strand.
CTGGTCGCGCGTCAAACGGTGGGTGCTCCTCTTCCTGCCGGCGTCCGCCCTTATCGCGGTCGCCGCCTCCTCCTCCCGCGGCGCCCAGCTCGCCGCCGTCGCCGTGGGCGCCTGGTTCCTGCTGAAGAGCCGCCAGCGGGTGCGCGGCACCATCATCGCCGTCCTCGCCGGGGCCGCGCTGTACTTCATGCTTCCCGAGACCCAGCTCCAACGCTTCCGCGAGATGGGCGACGACAAGACGTCCCAGCAGCGTCTCACCTACTGGCGCAACGGCCTCGAGATCATGGCGCGGCACCCGGTCCTCGGGGTCGGCTACAAGAACTGGCTTCCCTACTACAGCCACAACTACGAGGGGCGGGTCCAGGTCCCGCACAACATCTTCATCGAGGCGGGCACGGAGCTGGGCTACACCGGCCTCGGCGCATTCGTCTTCCTCATCGGCGCCACGCTCGTGGTCAACGCCCGGACGCGCAAGCAGCTCACGAGGGCCGAAGGGAAGAAGGCACCGATGACTTGGGTCGCCCACGGCCTCGATGCCGCCATGATCGGGTACCTGGTCGCCGGCTTCTTCGTCACGGTGCTCTACTACCCCTTCTTCTGGATCAACCTGGCGCTGAGCGTGGCGCTCTGCGAAGCGACCCGGCCCCGACCCGCTCCGGCGCTCCGCGCGAGCCTGCAGACCGCCCCGACGGCCGCCTCCCTCCGGGCCGGCACGTGAGCCGGACCGCCGTCACCGCGGAGCCGCTCGCGGTGGTGCGTCGCGAGGACCCGCCGCCCCGGCCCGCCTCGCCGGACCGCCCGTTCACCGCCGCCCTCGCCAACTGGCTGTGGCTGGCCGATGTCTCGCCGGCCGGGGACGTGCTGATTGGCCTGCTCGACGGGACGGACGCGACCAGCGGGCTGGAGCGCGCCTTCGCGCGCGCCTGGTCGGTGGACCTGATGCCTTGGGCGGGGCGGCGGTCAGAAGGTTCCGTCGGGCTCCGGTTCGCTTGCGCGGACGCCGCCTTCGACGCCGTGGTCGTGCCGCAAGCCGACCTCGCCGCGGCCCATCCGGAGGCCATAGTGCTGTTCCGCGAGGCGAGGCGGGTCGTGAGGGCGCCGGGCGGCGTGTACGTGGGCATCGAGCGGGTGCGGAGCGCGGTGGGGCACCAAGCCCCGGGGCCGTTCCGCCGGCTCACCGCCATCCGGCGGGTGCTGTCATCCCAGCAGATACCGTTGCTCCGGGCGGCTGGGTTCGGCCAGGTGCGCGCGTACTACGTCGAGGAATCCCCCGCGCACCCGTGGCACCTTGTGCCGGCCTCGCGAGGCACCGTTGCAGCATGGGACCGCGCGCTGCGTCCCGGGGACTGGCGTGGCCTCGTCCGCCGGGCCGCGGCCCGCGGCGGCCTGCACGGCCTGCTGTTCCGGTACCGTCTCGTCGTCGCCCGCCCGTGAACGACGAGCTGCGCGCGCTTCTGGCCGACGTCGGGCTCCCCGACGTCGGGCACGAGGACGCCTGGGACCGCGTGGTCGTCGTGCGCAACTACGGGCGCGTGCCGCCCATGCCCGGCGTCCCGCCGGAGTCGTCCATCAAGGGGTTCAAGCTCCTGCTGCTCGACCGCCGGCGACGTCCGGCGTGGTTCGGCCGCTGCGGGTGGGCCGGGGATGCAGCCATGGTCCGTGAGAGCGCCCTGCTCGGGACGCTCGCGGGAGATGCGGCCGCGCGCCGGAACCTCCCCGAGGTTCGCTCCGCGACGGGCCCGCGCCTCCACCTCCAGGTCTCCCGGTATCTGGGTACGCGCTCCTTCGCGCGGATCCAGCGGCGCCAGCGGATCGGGGCCTGGGTGCGGTGCGTCTCCGAGATCATCGCCGTCGCCCGGCAGGTGGCGGATCGGGCCACGGAGGTCGTCCCCGACCTCGCGGCGATGGCCCGCCCCGAGGTCCGGCGCGCCTCGCTGGAGACCGATCTCCGGCGCCTCGAGGAGCGCGGCATCGCCCCGGCGACGCTGCGCGTGCTCCGCTCGCCGCTGGAGCTGGCGATGGCGCTCCCCCCCCGGCTCCAGCACGGGGACCTGTGGCCCTCGAACGTCCTGCGGAAGAGCGGCACGTGGTGGCTCATTGACTTCGCCGAGTTCGGCGCGGTGTGGACTCCAATGTATGACGTGTTCCACATGCTGAAGCTCGCGCCCGACCGCGCCGGGAGCGACGCGTGGTACGCGAGCCTCGGCGCCAGCCGCCGGGAGCCATGGACGCGGGCGCGCGGGGCCGTGCTCACGCCGGTGGCGGCCAGGGAGGGCCTCGCCCCGGTGCAGGCCGGCGCCGCGTTCGTCCGCTACCTGGTGCACCTCGCCGCGTACCGCCTGCGCCCGGGGGTCCCGCGCAAGTACAGCGATGCGCTGGTCTCCGAGATCCAGCGCGTGGCCGAGTTCCTCGGCGGCGAGGGCACGCTGGAGACGCTGCTGCCGCTCGGACCGCCCTGAGGAGGGTCATGGACAGCTCCGATCGCGCCGTTCGTCGTCTTGTCGGCCGCCTCAAGGGCTTCGTGAAGGCGTCCGCCCGGGCGGCCGGGCTGGAGATCCGCCGGGTACGCCCCCCCGCGCCTCCTCCGCCGCTGTGCGACGACGCCATGGAGACGATCCACCGGCGGAACTGTCACGACTTGGTGGCGTTCCGGTGTCCGCTGTCCCACTGCGTCGAGATCAATGGGATGTCGTTCTCGCCCCTGGGCTGGCACCCCCTGGTGGCCGCGGCGTCGGAGCACGCCGCGTCCGGCATCGGCCGGTACGAGGGCTCGTGCCTCGAGCGGTACTACGCCGCGTGGCAGCCCCGGAACGCCCGGGAGGCGCTGATCGGCGCGTCCGCCGGTCCCGCGCGCCTCGACGACTTCCCGGCCTGGACGAGGCACACCCCGTGGTCCCAGCAGACCTTCGAGGAGAGCGCGGCGTTCATGGCGCGCATCATCGAGATCGAGAACACGGCCTTCGGGGGCGCGCAGCTTTCGCCCTCGGACGGCTACGTGCTGCACGGTCCGGTGTCCACGCGCAAGGGCCGCCTGGAGTACGCCCGCCTCGCCGACCTTGTGGACTCCATGCGGGAGGCGGGCTTCGACCGCTCGCGAGGCGACCTGACGGTCGAAGTGCTGCATCGCAACGGGCAGTTTAGATTCCTCATCGTCCACGGGCACCATCGGGCAGCGGCAGCGGCGGCGTTGGGCCACGACGTCGTCCCCGCCATCCCCGTGGGCCTCGTTGACGTGCGGGACGCTCCGCACTGGCCGGGCGTGTACCGCGGCCTGTGGACGCAGGCGGAGGCGCTGGCGTACGTCGAGCACCTGTTCACCTTCGACTCGATGCGCTGGGCTTTGGATCGCGGGCTCCCGCCGCAGCGGAGCCCGGCGGTCCCGTGAGCCCGGCGACCATCGGGGTCCGATCCTCAGAGGGGCGAGCGCATGGAAGCTGAGAAGCTGGCCCGGAAGTACCACCACAGCATGGCCGACACGTACGACAGCCTCAGGGAAGGCGAGCCGCAGTGGGTCGGCGAGCAGCGGATCGTGGAGGGGTTCCTGCCGGCGTTCCCCCGCGGGACGAAGGTGCTCGACGTCCCGGTCGGAACGGGACGGTTCCTCAAGGCCTACGTCGCGTCCGGGTTCCAGGCCGTCGGGCTGGACGCTTCGTCCTCCATGCTCGCCAAGGCGCGCGCGAAGGCGGTGGCGGGCGGGTGGGAGGTGCAGCTCCAGGAGGGGAGCATCTACTCGCTCCCGTTCCCCGACCGCGCGTTCGACTTGGTGGTGTGCATCCGGTTCATGGACTGGGTCGCCGGAGACTCCTTCCGGAAGGCCCTCTCGGAGCTGGCGCGGGTCTCGCGGGATGCCATCATCGTCGAGATCCCCACGTTCACCCCGTTCCTCGACATCCGGCCGTTCACCCTCTCCGGCCTGGGCCGCCTGCTCCGGCAGTGGAAGCTGCGGTTCTACATGCTGCGGACGCGCAGCGAGAGCGTCGTGCACCGGCGTGAGGACGTCTTCGCGCTGTTCGAGCACCTGGGCCTGCGCGTGGAGCAGCGCCTCTGCGTGGACGAGCCGACGGAGCGGACCTGGAGGATGGGCAACGAGCGCGACGTCTATCTGCTGCGCACGCAGCGCGGCGGGTAGCCCCTCCGGGCGCGGCCCCACGGACCCCGCCGCGAGGCACCGTCAGCCGTCGCGGTAGAGCTTTCGGCCGATCGCCGCCGATCCCGCCAGCGCGCGCCGGAGAGCGGCGCAGGTCGTCTCGACATCGCCATCGGTGGCCACCGTCGCGCGCTCGACGCGCAGCGACGCGTGCAGGTCGCGGTAGGCCTGTTGCACCCGCAGGAACACCTCGAACGAGTACTCCTGCTTGCGCTCCCAGAGCACCCGCGGGTCGCCGTCGAGGAGCACCGCGACGTCCGGTGCCGGAAGGAGGGCGCGGCCGATCGCCCGATAGCGCGCCATGATCCTCCCGAACGGCGTCGTGGGCGCTCGCGCGCCGACGTCATCGCTGAACGGATACCGGTCGTACACCACGACGTCCGCTCGGTGCTCCGCCAGGGCCATCCGGGCCCGCAGCTCGAACGGCCACCACAGCGCATGGAGGTTGGCCGCGACGCGGTAGGCGAGCGTCCGGTCGCGGCCCGCCGCGCGCCACCCCGAGAGCCGGGCCTGGAGCCACCGCCCCGGCGGCGTGAGATACTCGTTGTTGCCCAGGTACCCGCGGCGCACCCGCAGCGTCCCCGGCGCGGCGCGCAGCGCCTCGATCAGCGTGGACTTGCCGGAACCGTCCGGGCCGTGGAGCGCCACGCGGGCCACCGGCCGCGCGAAGTTGACGGCCCACGCCCGCGCCGCCGCGGCGGTCGCGAGCAGGCGTCTCGACCGCAGGCACCCGAGACGGCGCGCCGCCGCGGCGGCTGCGCCGATCTCGGCCGGGCCGGCCGCCCCCCCCAGGGCGTGGAGCGCCTCGACCACGGCGGGGGCGTCCGCGCCGAACGCCCGCGCAAGCCTCGATCGGCCGTCGGGGCAGGCGCGGCACGCCTCGACCATGCGCGCGGCGCGATCCCGGTTGTTCGGGGACAGGCCCTCCTTGTCGAGCAGGATGTGGAGCGCGAACGCGAACGCGGCCATCCAGGGGGCCGGCACGGCGACGCCGTCGGACCATTCCCGCTCCAGGATGATCGCCCGCGCGCCGCGTAGCTCGTGGAGCTGCCGGCCGTAGTGGATCCCGGTCACCACATCGAGACTGCGGACCAGGCGCCGGCCGTCCGCCCAGCGGTCGAAGAACACATGGGGATAGCGCCCGGTCTGGAAGCGGCGCCGCCGCCAGCCGCACGCGCGCAGCACGCCAGCCGCCTGTTCGAGGTCCTCCCGCGGGATGAACAGGTCCACGTCGGCGGACGCCGCCAGTTCCGAGAGCGGGTCGTAGCCGCGGAGCACCACGTACCCGATAGCAGCCGCGTTGAGCGCCTCGAACGTGGAGCGCATCGGGCCGGCGATGGGATCCGGCGGCGCGCCGGGCGCGGCGGGCGAGGGCGGTCCGGGTCCCGTCATGGGACGCGCGCGCGCCGGCGGAGGGAGAGCCGGCCCAAGACCCTCGCCACCGGCTGGAGGACGGTGCGTCGCTCCTCCGCCGTGAGTCCCACGTAGAGCGCCCCGACCGCGGCCAGCGGCAGGATGAGCAGGATCTGCCCGAAGAAGCCGGCGTACGTTCCGGTCGGCCACCAGCGATCCACGGCGAAGGAAGCCGCGGCGAACGGCACCATGGCCACGAGGGATCGCATCCAGACCTGGCCCCACACGGCGGTCGGGTGGATACCGAAATGCCGCCACAGCAACATCGGCATGACCACCATCGAGACGGCCATGCCGGGCAGCACGACGGCCCACGGGGCGCCCGCGATGCCCCACCGGGAGACGAACATCACCGATAGGGCGGCGGCGGTCGCGGCCTCCAGGACGTACCACACGGCCAGACGCCGGTGCCGGCCGCTCCCCACGAACGCCGCCTGCACCACGTGCCGGGCGACCGACGTGATGAGACCGAGCGAGAGGACGAGCAGGACCTGCCCCGAGAGCGCCTTGAAGGCCTCGCCCATCCAGATGCCGATGAAGGTGTGACCCCGCGTGATGAAGGTGACCGCCATCGGCATCACGACCAGCGTGCTGTACCGGCCGGTCGAGCAGATCATCTCGCGGAGTCCGGCCGCGTCGCCGGTGCTCTCGAGCCGGCTCGCGCGCGGATGCACCGTCTGGGCAATCGGACGGTTCAGGGCGCGCGCGTATTGCGGGAGCACGCCGCCGATCGCGTAGTACGTCACCATCGAGACCGGGAGCAGCGCGCCGACGACGAGCGTGTTGACCTGGGCGATGATGGTGCCCGACACGTACAGAAGCGTCGAGAAGGCGCTGACGTCGAGGATGGCGCGCACGTCGGACCCCCTCGGCCGCGCGAAGCGCAGCCGCAGCGCGGGGTAGAGCCGGGCGGACGCCCTCCGCATGTACTCGTGCCGCAGCAGGCCGAGCAGCAGGCCGATGAGCGCGAGCCCCGCCAGCCCGCCGCCGAGCGCCAGGACCGAGACCACGAGTCCGATGCGGGCGACCTCGATTGCCGTGTCGGAGAGGCCGATGAGGTCGAGCCGCTGCACGCCGAGCAGGATGCCGCCGTACAGGCTGTTGCTCAGCACGACCGCCAGCGAGACGCCCGCGATGACCAGGGTCAGCCGCGCGACGCCGACCAGGTCCGCCGGGATGGTGAACCAATGCTCCAGGCCGAACGACAGCAGGAACGACACCAGGACGGCCACCGTCCCGGCGCCAAGGAACAGCAGCCGCGCCGTGGATGCCATCCGGCCGGCCCGCTCATGGTCCGAGCGGGCATGCTCCCGCGCCACGAACCGGGTGACGGCGGAGCGCACCCCGAGGTCCAGGATGTTGAGGGAGCTCGTGAGCGATCCCACGAGGATCCAGACGCCGTAGGCCGACGTGCCGAGGGTATGCACGACGAAGGGCGAAACGAACAGCCCCGCCACGACGGCGACGCCGAACGAACCCCAGCTCGCGATGACGTTGCGGACGTGGCTGACGCCGACCAGCGGAGCGGGGCCCGGCGCGGCGGTTGCGGTTGGTTCGGGCGGGGCCGCCGGATCGAGGGCTTCCTGGCCCGTGGTCGTCATGGTCGTGCGCAGCTTCTCGGCATCATACGCCCGCCGCGCTGTCGGCTAGACCGAACGCCCGCTCCACGTGTGCGTACACGGCGCGATGGAACGGCTCCTCGCGGAACGCCGCCTCGGCGCGCTGCCGGCCGGCCTGCCCCATACGCGCCCGCAGTCCCGAGTCCATGATCAGCCGCTCGAGCGCGTCGGCCAGGGCGGCCGCATCGCCCGGGGGCAGCACCAGGGCGGCCTCCGTTCCTCCCACCTGCTCCGGGATGCCGCCGACGTCCGTCGTGACCAGCGCCCTGCCGGCCGCCATCGCCTCGAGCACCGTGAGCGGGTAGGCGTCTCCCCAGATGGACGGCACGACCACCACGTCGGCCGCGCAGGTGTGGTCCCGCGTGTCGTCCACGCGCCCGATGAAGCGGAACGTGTCAGCGATCCCTCCGGCCTCGACCATCCGCTCGAACGCCGCCAGCTCGGGTCCGTCGCCGGCGTAGTTGACCACGAACCGGCCCCGCAGGCCGCGGTCACAGAGCAGCCTGGTGGCCTCGATGAGCACGTGCACGCCCTTGTAGCGGACGGAGCGGGCGACACAGAAGACGCGCGCGACGCCGTCGCCCCCGCCGTCCGGCGGGTCGCACCGGAACCGGTCAATGTCTATGCCGTGTGTGATCACGGTGATGCGGCGTGCAGGGTAGCACCCCTGGACCTCGAGGCGGCGCCTGACGAAGTGTGAGCAGGCGATCACCTCGTCAGCTGCCAGAGGTGAACGCCGCAACATGACCTTGACGAGGCGGCGCCACCCGCGGGTCGGCGGGGGGTCGTATGGTTCCGGGACCGAGACATGGCTATGGGCCAGGATCCGTCGAATACCCCACAGGCGCAGCAGCCCGTACACCCAGTGCCAGCTCGGCCAGTCCGTCAGGTACGCGTACCGGATCCGCCCCCGGTGTACGTGCATCCGCAGACGGCGGAGACTGCCAAGCGTTATGCGGCGCGGGTCGAACTCGAACGCCTCGAACGGCAGATCCGGATCGAGGATCTCGACGGGGCCGTCAATCGTGGCGAAGGACAGAACGGGCGTGATGCCGTGAGGGCGCAGCCCCCGGGCGACCACGTTGAAGAGCCGGAAGAAGAACTTCCAGGCGTAGCCCGTCGTGTTCGAGAAGTTGGAGGGGATCCACACCCCGGTCCGTGCCGGGACACCGGCGCTCGGCGGGTCGCTCAATCCTGATGGGCCCGGTCGAGGATGTCACGGACGGCGTGGATCACGCGGTCCACGTCGCCGTCCGTGAGCTTCGGGGAAAGCGGGAGACTCACGGTGCTCGCTCCCACGGCCCGGCTCACGGGGTAGTCCGCCGGATCCCAGCCGTAGCGCTCGCGGTAGTACGGGTGCGTGGGGATGCTCTGGTAGTGGACCCCGACGCCGATGCGGCGCGCGGTCATGGCGTCGAGGAACTCGTCGCGCGTCAGGCCGCAGCGGTCCCGGTCCACCAGCACGGTGTACAGGTGGTAGCCGTGGCGCACGTGCGCCGGTGCCGCGGCGGGCCGCTGGAGCGGAAGGTCCGCGAACGCCTCCTGGTAGCGGGCCCAGACCTCCTGCCGCCGCGCCCAGTTGCGCTCGACCTGCTCCAACTGGTGCAGCCCGATGGCGGCCTGGAGGTCCATCATGTTGTACTTGAAGCCCGCGGCGACCACCGCGTAGTGCTTGTAGCCGGCGTCGGAGAACCGCTTCCAGGCGTCCTTGCTCATGCCGTGCAGCGCCAGGACGCGCACCCGGTCCGCGTCCTCGGCGCGCCGCGCGACGATCATGCCGCCCTCGCCCGTGGTCACGTTCTTCGTGACGTAGAAGCTGAAGCAGCCGAAGTCCCCGAAGCTGCCCACCGGCTTGCCGCGGTACGTGGTCTCGATCGCGTGCGCGCAGTCCTCGATGATCCTCAGCCCGTGCGTTCGGGCGATATCGCCGAGGGCGTCCATGTCGCACGCCTGGCCGGCGAAGTGCACGGGGACGAGGGCGCGCGTGCGCGGCGTGAGGCGCCGGCGCACGTCCTCCGGGTCCAGGCAGAGCGACCGGGGGTCGCAGTCCGCGAGCACCGGTGTGGCTCCGGCGTGAATGATGGCGTTGACGGTCGCGCAGAAGGTCATCGCGGTCGTGATGACCTCGTC
>CAYLJK010000016.1:0-3257 GCA_964383975.1 uncultured Gemmatimonadales bacterium
CGCCGCCCTCGAACGCCTCGGCGACCCCGCGCGCGCCGCCGGCGCCTTCCGGTACTTCAAGAAGTACGAGCGGGTGGCGCCGTACGGCGTGCGAACCGCGGACGTCCGCCGAGTGGCGCGCGCCCTGGCGCGCAAGGTGCGTCGGACGTGGACGATCCGGGAGGCGGTCGCGTTCTGCGAGGGGATGCTGGCACGGCCGCAGCTGGAAGCGCGCGTTACAGGGTTCCTCCTCCTCGAGCGCTTCGCCGCGGTCTTCCCGCCGTCGCTGCTCGGGCGCACGGAGCGCTGGCTCCGCTCCGGCCGCTGCGACAACTGGGCGCTGGTGGACGCGCTCTGTCAGTGCGTGCTCACGCCGCTGCTGCGCCGCTACCCGCACCGCGCGCCGCGGACGGCGGCCTGGGCGGCGTCACCGAACCTCTGGCTGCGCCGCGCATCGCTGGTGTGGATGGTCCCACTCGCCCGCCACGGCGAGCGCCTCGAGGAGGCGTACGCGGCGGTCACCCGGCTGCTCCGGGATCAGGAGGACCTGATCCACAAGGCCTGCGGCTGGCTGCTGCGGGAGGCAGGCCGCACCGATGAGGCGAGGCTGAGGCGATTCCTGCTGCACCACGGTCCGCGCCTGCCGCGCACGACCCTGCGCTACGCGATCGAACGATACGAAGAGAGGGAACGGGCGAGGCTGTTGGCCGTCACACGGCAGACCTGAGCATGAGCGGCGTCTTCCGCGCCTCCTGTGCCTGCGTGCTCCCGCCCCTCCGTGCCTCCGTCCCCGCCGCTCCCTGCTTCCCGCTCCCCGCTACAGATACGGCGCAAACAGCCTCGTGATCCCGTCGCGCAGCCGCACCGGGAGCGCCCGCCCGTCCACCTCGGCCAGCGTGACTTCGTGCGCGTGCCGCAGCCGCTCCTGCACCTGCGCCGCCGCGACGGCCTCGAGGTCCCGATCGTAGCATTCGACGTCCAGCTCGAAGTTGAGGCGGAAGCTGCGCGGGTCCCAGTTCGTGGAGCCGAGGAGTACCCACGCGTGGTCCACGATCAGCAGCTTGGCGTGATCGAACGGGTGGGGGGTGAGGAACACGCGGCATCCGGGCGCGAGCACCTGCCACAGCATCGCCTTCGTCGCCCAGCCGACGGGGACGATGTTGGGCCGCGCCGGCACTACGATGCGCACCTCCACGCCGCGCAGCGCCGCGACGCCCAGCGCCGCGATCATCGCCTGGTCGGGGAGGAAGTACGGCGTGAGGATCGTGATGGACTCGCGGGCGGCGGCGGCCGCACCGAGGAACACGCCGCGAATCCGGTCCAGGTCAATGTCCGGGCCGTCGGTGATCGCCCGCGCCAGCGTGGGGCCGAGCGCCGCCGGTTCGGCGTGCCACGCCGGCCCCTCGAGCACCTCCCGCGTGACGAACAGCCAGTCTTCCGCGAAGGCGCCGAGGAGCTGGCCGACCACCGGCCCCTCGAGACGGAAGTGGAGGTCGCGCGTGGCGCGCCGTCCGCTCGACTGCACGAGATGGTAGCGCCGGACGTTCATTCCGCCGCAGAACGCCATCCGCCCGTCCACGGCGAGCACCTTGCGGTGGTTCCGCAGGTTGAAGAACGCGAGCCCGGACGCCGTCAGCGGCGGGAGGAACCGCGCGACGGGGACGCCCGCCCGGCGCAGCACGCGGTGGATCGGCGGCCACGCGTAGCGGACGCCGACCGCGTCCACTAGCACGCGCACCGCGACGCCGCGGCGGACGGCGCGCGCGAGCGCATCCACGACGGGGCGGCCCGCCGTGTCGGGGGCGAAGATGAAGGTGCTGAAGGCAACGGACCGGGTCGCGCCCTCGATCGCCTCCAGCATCGCGGGGTAGGCTTCCTCGCCGTTGCGCAACGGGGTGACCCGGTTCCCCGAGAGCAGCGGCCGGCCGCTCAGGCTCTCGACGAGCCGCGCCAGCGCCGCGAGGCCGGGCCGCTCCACCGCTTCCGGCGGGGTGATGCAGTCCCCCAGCTCCCGCTCGTCCCGCACCCGCACCCGCTCGCGGCTCAGCGCGATCGCCCGCCGCCGAATCCGGTTCACACCGAGCAGCGCGTACAGCAGCGCGCCCACGCCCGGCACGAGCCAGACGAGACCGACCCACGCGACCGCCGCGCGCGGGTCGCGCTTGTGGAGGACGGCATGGACGCTCGCGGCGAGGCTCGCGACGACGGCCGTCGCCCCGAGCAGCGCCTTGTCCCACCCGGTCAGCTGGAACATGCGCCATCATCGTGACTCGACCGGCGTTGGGCAAGAGGGCCGGGCGTTACCGGTGGACCCTCGGGCCCTGCCCTCGCGGAGGCGCACGAGCAGTCCGTCCATCACCACCCTTGAGCCCGACGCTCGACCGTCCGAACAGACGGCCTGAAGGCCGCTCTCGCCAACGGCGGGCCCTGAAGGGCCGGGCGCCACGTGGCGTGCTCGGCCGCCCTGCGGAAGGTCGTCGGGTACCGGGCGATGACCTCGGCCAGCCGCCTCGCCGGCGCAGCACGGATCCGAACCGGGAGGTCAGGTGGCGGCGGCGGGCGGGGATCGAGGGTATAATCGGTCAGTCGTCCTGCCCTCCCCGCAGGAGTCCGCCATGCCCGAGTTCCGCTACGCCGATCCGTTCCCCCTCGAGGGCCCCGACGCCACACGATTCCGCTCGCTCGGCAACGAGCACGTGCGGGTCACGCGCGTGGACGGAGAGGAGATCGTCGCCGTCGCCCCGGCGGCGCTGACGCTTCTCGCGCGCGAGGCGTTCCGCGAGATCAACTTCTTCTATCGCGAGCAGCACCTCCGGCAGGTGGCCGCCATCCTCGACGACCCCGAGGCCTCCGACAACGACCGCGGCGTCGCGCTGGCGCTGCTCCGCAACGCCGTCGTCTCCGCCGGCGGGAAGCTCCCGATGTGCCAGGACACCGGCACGGCGACCATCGTCGCGAAGAAGGGGGAGCGCGTCCGCACCGGCGGCGGCGACGCCGAGGCGCTCGCGCGCGGCGTGTACGAGACGTACACCGGCGAGTTTCTCCGCTATTCCCAGACGGTGGCGCTCTCGATGTACGAAGAGCGGAACTCCGGCACCAACCTCCCGGCGCAAATCGACATCGCGGCGGTGGACGGCGACCGCTACGACTTCCTCTTCGTCGCGAAGGGCGGCGGTTCGGCGAACAAGTCCTTGCTGTTCCAGGAGACGAAGGCGCTCCTCAACCCCGCGAGCCTCGAGCGCTTCCTCGCCGAGCGGATGGTGGCGCTCGGCACCGCG
>CAYLJK010000016.1:3267-7175 GCA_964383975.1 uncultured Gemmatimonadales bacterium
GATGGCGTTCCTCGACGCCAAGCTGCGCTCGCTCGGCACCGCGGCGTGCCCGCCGTACCACCTCGTCTTCGTCATCGGCGGCACCTCGGCCGAACAGACGATGAAGACCGTCAAGCTCGCGACGACCGGTTACCTCGACCGCCTGCCCACGTCGTCCGACGGTTCGGGGCGGGCGTTCCGCGATCTCGAGTTGGAAGCGAAGGCGCTGGAACTGGCCCGCCGGACCGGCATCGGCGCGCAGTTCGGCGGGAAGCACTTCGCCCTCGACGTGAGGATCGTTCGCCTGCCGCGCCACGGCGCGAGCTGCCCGGTCGGCGTCGGGGTCTCGTGCTCGGCGGACCGCAACGCCCTCGGCCGCATTGACCGGGACGGCATCTGGCTCGAGGAGCTGGAGCACGACCCCGCGCGGTTCATCCCGGAGCGCTACCGCGCCGGCGTACACCGCCGTGGCGTCCCCGTGGACCTCAACCGGCCGATGCGGGAGATCCTCGCCGAACTGACGAAGCACCCCGTCTCGACCCCGCTGCTGCTGACGGGGCCGATCATCGTGGCGCGCGACATCGCGCACGCGAAGCTCAAGGAGCGGCTGGACCGCGGCGAGGACCTTCCGCAGTACCTCAGGGACCACCCCGTCTACTACGCCGGTCCCGCGAAGACACCCGAGGGGATGCCATCCGGCTCCTTCGGTCCCACGACCGCCGGGCGGATGGACTCCTACGTGGATCTTTTCCAGTCGCGCGGCGGCTCGCTCGTCATGATCGCCAAGGGGAATCGCAGCAAGGCCGTCACCGACGCGTGCCGGAAGCACGGCGGCTTCTACCTCGGCTCCATCGGCGGGCCCGCGGCCCTGCTCGCCCAAGAGTCCATCCGCAAGGTGGAGCTCGTCGAGTACCCGGAGTTGGGGATGGAGGCCATCTACCGCATTGACGTCGTGGACTTCCCCGCGTTCGTCCTGGTGGACGACAAGGGGAACGACTTCTTCCAGCGCGTGCAGCTGCCGGTGGTCGGATGAGGCCGCGGGGACCAGGGCGCGGAGAGCGCGGGCCATGACCTTCTCCCCCGCCACCCTCCGCTTCCTCCGCGCCCTCGCGCGCAACAACCGGAAGTCGTGGTTCGAGGCGCACCGCGCGGAGTACGAGACGTTCGTGCGCGCGCCGATGCACGAGCTGATCGAGGAGATGGACGTGCGCCTGGCGCGGTTCGCCCCCGAGATCGTCGGCGACCCGAGGCGCTCGATGTTTCGTGTCTACCGCGACATCCGGTTCTCGAAGGACAAGTCGCCGTACAAGACGCATGCCGCCTGCTGGTTCTACCACCGCGACGGCACGCGCGCCGTCGGGCGCGAGGCCGCGGGCGGCGGCGCGGGCTTCTACTTCCAAATCGCGCCCGGCGACTCGTTCCTCGGCGGCGGGATGTGGATGCCGCCGAAGCCGGCGCTGGACCGCATCCGCGACGTGATGGCCGAGGACCCCGCGACGTTCGAGCGCATCGTCACGGACCCGCGGGCGACGCGGCGGTTCGGCGGCCTCGACGAGGACGCGGTGCTGAAGCGCGTTCCGCGCGGCTACGCGCCGGACCACCCGGCGGCGCGATGGATGCGCTTCCAGTCGTTCACCATGGGCCGCGCGCTGACCGACGCCGAGGTCGTGAGCGAGCGGCTGCCGTCGCTCCTCCAGGCGGACTTCGAACGGCTGCTGCCGCTCGTGCGGTGGATCAATGCGGCGCTCGGGCTGAGGGCGGCGGCCAGGCGGTAGGAGGCGGGACGCAAGCCGGCGGGCCTCGTCGAGAGGGGTACCCCCTTACCTCGTGGGCGCGTTCGACGACCCGCTGTCACCCTTCGTGCCGCAGAATCACCACCGCGAGCGGCGGCAGGTACAGGTCCAGCGACTGCGCCCGGCCGTGACACGGCGCCGGCGTCGTGGTCAGCCCGCCGAGGTTCCCGCTCTCACCGCCGCCGTACGCCGCCGCGTCGGTGTTCAGCACCTCGCGCCAGAAGCCCGCGCGCGGGACGCCTACCCGGTAGCCGTGGCGCGGCACCGGCGTGAAGTTGCACGCCACCACGACGATGGACCGCTCGTCCTTCGCCTTGCGCAGGTACGTCGCCACCGAGTTGTCGGAATCGTTGGCGTCCACCCACTCGAACCCGGACGGCATCACGTCCAGCTCGTGCAGCGCGGGCTCCTCGCGCACGAGGCGGTTGAGGTCGCGTACCAGCTGCTGGATGCCGCGATGCGCTCCGTGCTGGAGCAGGTGCCAGTCCAGGCTGCGGTCGTGGTCCCACTCGGCGCCCTGCCCGAACTCCCCGCCCATGAACAGCAGCTTCTTGCCGGGCTGGGTGTACATGTAGCCGAGCAGCGCGCGCAAGTTGGCGAAGCGCTGCCACTCGTCCCCCGGCAACTTCCCGAGCAGCGAGCCCTTGCCGTGGACCACCTCGTCGTGCGAGAGCGGCAGGCAGAAGTTCTCGGTGAACGCGTACAATCCGCGGAACGTCAGGTCGCCGTGGTGGAAGCGGCGGTACACGCTGTCCTTCCCCAGGTATCGCAGCGTGTCGTGCATCCACCCCATGTCCCACTTGAGCCCGAAGCCGAGGCCGCCGACGTACACCGGCCGCGAGACCATCGGCCACGCGGTGGACTCCTCCGCGATCATCTGGACGTCGGGGAACCGCTCGTACACCGCCGTGTTGAGGCGGCGCAGGAAGTCCACCGCCTCCAGGTTCTCGCGCCCGCCGAACCGGTTCGGGACCCACTCCCCCGCCTTGCGGGAGTAGTCGAGGTAGAGCATCGAGGCCACGGCGTCCACGCGCAGCCCGTCCCCGTGGTACACCTCGAGCCACAGGAACGCCGACGAGAGCAGGAACGAGCGCACCTCGTGACGGCCGTAATTGAAGATCGCGCTCGCCCAATCGGGGTGATACCCCTGGCGCGGGTCGGCGTGCTCGTAGAGGTGGGTGCCGTCGAAGCGCGCCAGGCCGTGCTCGTCCGACGGGAAGTGCGAGGGGACCCAGTCGAGGATGACACCGATGCCGGCCTGGTGCAGCCGGTCCACGAGATGCATGAAGTCCTGCGGCGTACCGTACCGGCTGCTCGGCGCGAAGTAGCCCGTCGTCTGGTAGCCCCACGAGCCGTAGAAGGGGTGCTCCATCACCGGCAGGAACTCGACGTGGGTGAACCCCATCTCGTGCACGTACGGGACGAGCCGGTCGGCCAGCTCGCGGTAGGAGAGGGGCCGGCCGCCGTCCTCCGGCACGCGCATCCAGGAGCCGATGTGCACCTCGTAGATCGTCATCGGCGCCGCGAGCGCGTTGCGCGCCGCGCGGCCCGCCATCCAGTCGCCGTCCCCCCACGCGTAGTCGAGATCCCAGACCTTCGAGCCCGTCTTCGGCGGCGTCTCGTGATGGATGCCGAACGGGTCGGCCTTGTCCACCTGGTAGCCCGACGGGTGCCCGACGTGGTACTTGTAGCCGTGCCCGCGTTCCACTCCGGGCACGAAGGCCTCCCAGATCCCCGACGAGCCGCGCGGGCTCAGCGGGTGCGCGCCCTTGTCCCAGCCGTTGAAGTCCCCGATGACGGACACGTAGTTGGCGTTCGGCGCCCAGACGGCGAAGTGCGCGCCCGCGACGCCCTTCGACACGGCGAGGTGACAGCCGAGCTTCCGGTAGAGGTGGTAGTGGCTGCCCTCGTTGAAGAGATGCAGGTCGTCCGCTGAGAGGGGGGACGTGGTCGGGCGGCGCGTCAGCGGCTTGGTCATGGATGGAAGGTATGATCGGGGATCGCGAATCGGGAATCCACCGCACCCTGCACCCCGCTCCTACTCCCTGAACCCGATCCTTCCGGCCGCGCGCCGCAGCACGTCCTCGTCCAGCACCACGTCCTCCTGTGTGATGGCGCGCAGCTCCGAGACCGAGA
>CAYLJK010000016.1:7185-12046 GCA_964383975.1 uncultured Gemmatimonadales bacterium
GACCCGGCCGTCGGCCGCCGCGCGGGCGGCCATGCGCGCGTAGGCCTGCTCGAAGAGCGAGCGCACGAAGCGCGCGTTGCCGAAGGCCTCACGACCCACCGCCTCCGTGAACACGCGTTCCGCCTTCTCGCGCACCCCTTCGGCGAGCGCGATGCCGGCGTCGCCGGCGAAGCGCTCGAAGATCCGCAGCAGCTCGTGCGGCGTGAAGTCCGGGAAGTCGATGAACGTCTTGAAGCGGCTGCGGAGCCCGGGGTTGGAGGCCACGAAGTCCGTCATCTCGTCACTGTAACCCGCGACGATGACGGCGAACTCGTCCCGGTGGTCCTCCATCGCCTTCACCAGTGTCGCGATCGCTTCGGCGCCGAAGTCCACCTCCGAGTGCGGAGTCAGCGCGTACGCTTCGTCAATGAACAGCACCCCGGGGCGCGTGCGGCGGATGACCTCCGCGGTCTTGATGGCCGTCTGCCCCACGTAGCCGGCGATCAGGTCCGCGCGCGTGGCCTCGGTGAACCCCGAGCCCGGCAGCGCGCCCGTCGAGGCGTACAGCCGCGCGATGATGCGCGCGACGGTCGTCTTCCCAGTCCCCGGCGGGCCGGTGAAGACGAGATGCAGGCTCGGGTTCACGGGCGCGAGTCCCGCCTTGCGGCGCTCCGTGTTGGCCTGCACGACGGCGATGACGTTGCGCACCTGGGACTTCACCGCGCCCAGCCCGACGAGACCGTCCAACTCGGCGAGGATCTCGGCGGTGCTCTCGGCCTTCGGCGCGGGCCTGGCGGGTTCGCCAGCGCGCTCGGCCGCGACGGCCTGCGCCGACTCCCGCGCCCGTGCGGTTCCCCCCGCATCGGTCGCCGGCGTCGCGCCGCCCAGGGTCGTGGCGAGCGTGGCGAGCGCGTCCCGCTCGGTGGCGATGGACTCCAGCAGCGCAATCGCCTCGGGGGTCGGCGCCGGCACGGCGGTCGCGAGGCCCCGCGGCTCCAGCGCCCGGCGCGCGGGATCGTAGAGCGGCTCCGCCTCCTTCCGCTCGCGGAACCGCCGGGCGATGGCGAACAGCACGTGCCGCGGCTCCACCCGCTCGTGGCCGTACGCCTTGGCGGAGGAGACGGCGGCGTCGAGCAGCTCGGCGCGCAGCAGCACCGTCAGGCGTCCACCCAGCGCTTGCCGCCGAAGCGCTTCTGGAGCTCGTCGTCCAGCTCGTCGGCGGAGCCGAGCACGTTGAACATCGCGGCCCTCAGCTCCTCCTCGTCGAGGTAGTCGCCGAGCAGCGTGTGGCCGAGCGTGAGCGAGAGCATCCCCGGGCTCTCCTCGTCGTCCCAGACGGCGATGCTCCCGAAGTAGAGCCGCGGCGCCTCGCGCACGAGGTACTGGTACAGTTCCGGCGTGGGCTTCACCCCGCGCAGCAGCGGCGAGGAGATGCGGACCAGCGTGCGCGGCTCGCCCTCCTTCGACTTCCCCCAGTCGATGATGCGGATGTGGGCCTGCGTGCTGAAATCGGTGAACACCACGCCGATGGTGTCACCCTGAAGCTGGATCCGGAGCCCCATGGGGCCGGTCAGGAGGCGCTGCACCTTCATCATGGTCTGGTCAACGGTGGCCATGGGGGCTCCTTGTCGGGGGCTCGGGACCGGGGCTGGGGGCTCGGGATTCTGCGCAGCCGACGGGCAATGCGCTAGGCCGGGGAGCGGGGAGCGCGAGACGCGTGCCGTGCAGGCGGTGCTCAACCCGACGGCCGGTCGAAGGCGGCGTCGGCGATACAGGGCAGCACGCCGCCCGGGGTACCGTAGTGCGGTGCGACGTGCTGGTCGGCCAACGGGGCATCGCGGCGCGGCACGACGAAGCACTCGCGCTCGGTGTCGAAGTAGAGGCACCCGCTCTCCCCGGGGGGACGCTCGCGAGCGAACGTCTCCGCCTCGGCGAGTGCGCGGAGCCACTCCTCCTTGGCCCGTAACAGGTCGAACGGCTCGGTGAGCCGGAGACGCGCGAAGTCCTCCGGCCGATACCGCCCCCGGCGTTTGAGCAGCTCGAGCAGCGAAAGCGGAGTGAGACCCGGGTCCTTGCCTACGGCCGCCCAGGCGAGGGCCGCGAGCGGCAGCACCCGCTCGTGGACGAAGAGGATGTCCACGAAGTCCCGCGCCTCATCGCGGCCGGCGAGGGTGAGCGTCTTGTTGACCGCCAGGTCCACCGGGTGCAGCAGCAGGCCGCCCAGCTCGTCGCGGACGAGGGGCAGGAAACGCCACGCCGAGTCGTGCGCCCAGTCCACGCGCGTCGCGTCGTCACCCATCCGCACCACGGCGCGCACGTAGCCCGGCAGGCTCAGCTCCAGGTCCAGCGCGTACCCCGCGTGAGCGAGCCGCTCGCGGTCGGCGGCGAACGCGCGGGCCACGCGGGCCTCGGAGTCGTGGAAGAAGTCGAGGCCGTCGCTGTAGCGGATGCTGTTGGGTGCGAAGTGCATGGCCGCGCCGCCGGCGAGGTAGCGGTCGTCGCGCGGTGCCTCCGCGAGCACGGCGAGCACCGTGCGCTGGAACAGCGTCAGCGGCATAGCCGCGCTCCTGCCTGCCACGCTTCCCGGTTGCCGTGCTTCATCAGCTGCTCGACCACCCAGGCGACGTCGTTCGGGCCGATGACGAGATCTGGCCGGTACGACCAGAAGCACGTGGCCCGGAAGCGCCGGAAGGCACGCCGCGCCTCCCGCACGCGCACCATGGCGCGCGCGGTCTCGGGATCGAGTGCACGGCGGCTCTTGCGCCCGCCGCGCGCGCCGATTGTCGCGAGATAGGAGCGAATCCGGCTCATGAGATATCGTAAGCGGCTTATGATCTAAATGCAAGGGGGAGTTGCAGCTGGAAGCACGGACTGGGGCGTGGCAGCTGCCTATTGCCCCTTTCCTGTTGCCTGTAGCCTCCCCACCCGCTTCGATCCCCGATTCGTGCCTACTGTCCCTTGGTCTGCACGATGATCGCCCCGCCCACCGCCCGGAGCCCGTAGAGCGGCGCGGCCGCCTCGGCCGTGAGGATGCGGATGAGGCGGACCTCCGACGCCGGGAGCTGGCGCAGGGCGCCGAGGTCGAGCATCTGCGCGCCGTCCACGATGACGAGCGGGGTCTCGTCGGCGTTAGCCGTGGCCGGGGCCTGGATGCGGACGTTGATCGGGTTGCCGGACTCGTCGAAGTGGAACGCGATGCGGGGCGCGCGCAGCCGGACGACGTCCCAGGCGGTGCGCACCGATAGCGCGGCGATCTCGGCCTCGGTGATGACGGTCTCGCGGCCGGGGGAGGCGCGGTCGGTGCCGCCCGGCCGCGGCGCGGCGCTGCACCCCGCGAGCGCGAGGGCCGCCAGCATCGTGAGCGGGAAAGCCGCTCGGGCGGCCGACGGAGCGGAACCGTCCGCGCGCCGGCACATGGCACCACGATGCCAACCAGCGCGTCAGGCGTCAATGACGGGTTGCGCCTTGCCATCCCAGTCACGTGGCGGGCTACAGCGGTCGGCGGGGGGAAGCGAGGAAAAGGGGAAACCTCCCCCGGCCTCGAAGGGAGGCGGAACCACCACGGCGACTTGTCAGGTGCTGCCAGGCCCCGAAGCCCACGCCGTTGCAGCCCGGGCGAATGCCGAGCGGCGGCTTGAGCCGCCGTCCGCCGCGTGACCGCGCCTCGTTCCCTCCTCCGCGGCGGAACGCTCCCGCTCGCTGCACGCGTGGACCCGTTCCAGCAGCCGGAGGCCATCGAACCGCTCCCGCCGCTGCCGTTGCACCTCGACCCATTCGTCCGTCCGGGGCACGCCACGGGTGGCCGCGGGCGGCGCCCGCCCGGTTGCCCACCGACGCTGAACCGGAGAGCTTTCGGCGGCGGTCTTGGGTCTTCACCTGCTCACCGGGACGCTCCCATGGTCAGCATCCGTCGTCTCGCGATCCTCGCCGGTGCCCTCCTGGCCGGCGCCAGCGGCGCTTCCGCGCAACTCCCCAGCACCAACCCGTTCGCCGCGCCGAGCCCCCTGCTCTACCAGGCGCCCGACTTCACCCGCATCCGGAACGAACACTTCCAGCCGGCCATCGAGGAAGGGATGCGGCAGCAGTTGGCCGAGGTGGCGGCCATCACCGCCAACCCTGCGTATCCCACGTTCCAGAACACGATCCTCCCGCTGGAACGATCGGGGCAGCTGCTCCAGCGCGTGCAGCGGGTCTTCGGCGCGCTCACCAGCGCCAACACCAATGACACCCTCCAGGCCATCCAGCGGGCCCTCGCGCCGCGGCTGGCCGCGCACCGCGACGCCATCGCGCTCAATGACACCTTGTTCCGGCGGATCAAGAGCCTCCATGACCGGCTCGACGCGCTGGGGATCGACTCGGTGCAGAAGCTGGTGGTGCGGCGCTACTACCGCGACTTCGTGCGCGCCGGCGCGCTGCTTCCCGAGGCCGACAAGGCGCGGCTGCGCGAGCTGAATCGCGAGCTCGCGACGCTGACCAACGAGTTCGGGCGCCGGCTGCTCGCGGCCACGCGGGCCGGCGGCGTGGTGGTGACGGACTCGACCCAGCTGGCCGGCCTCTCGACCGGCGAGGTCGCGGCCGCCGCCAGCGCGGCCCGGGCCCGGGGCCTCACGGGCGGGTGGCTGCTGCCGCTCCAGAACACGACCCAGCAACCCGCTCAGGCGTCCCTCACCAACCGCGCGCTGCGCCAGCGGCTCTTCGAGGCCTCGGCCAACCGCGCCGCCCGCAGCGACAGCAACGACACCCGGCAGATCATCCTGCGACAGGCCCGGCTCCGCGCCGAGCGGGCGCGGCTGCTCGGCTACCGCACCTTCGCCGACTACGTCCTCGAGGAGCAGATGGCGCGCACGCCGGAGCACGCCCTGCGGCTCCTGACGCAGCTGGC
>CAYLJK010000016.1:12056-13316 GCA_964383975.1 uncultured Gemmatimonadales bacterium
TTCAGCCTGGCGCCGTGGGACTGGCAGTTCTACGCCGAGCAGGTGCGGGTGGCGCAGTACGCGCTGGACGAGGAACAGATCAAGCCGTACTTCGAGATGGACCGCGTGCTGCGGGACGGCGTCTTCTACGCCGCCGAGCGGCTCTACGGGCTGACTTTCCGCGAGCGGCGGGACATCCCCGTGTATCATCCCGACGTGCGGGTCTTCGAGGTGTTCGACGCCGACACGTCGCTGGGCCTGTTCTACGCCGACTACTTCAAGCGCGACAACAAACAGGGCGGCGCCTGGTCCAGCGCCTTCGTGGCCCGCTCGGCGCTGATGGGGACGCGGCCGGTCGTGACCAACACCTGCAACTTCACCAAGCCGGGCGAGGGACAGCCGGCCCTGCTCACGTGGGACAACGTGGAGACGATGTTCCACGAGTTCGGCCACGCGCTGAGCAGTTTTCTCAACAACGCGGAGTACCCGCGGCTCCAGGGGATGCCGCGCGATTTCGTCGAGGTGCCGTCGCAGTTCAACGAGCACTGGGCACTGCATCCCGAGGTGTTCGCCAACTACGCACGCCACCACGCCACCGGGGCGCGAATGCCGGCCGACCTCGAGGCCAAGATCCGGCGCACCACCGCGTTCAACCAGGGCTTCGTGACGACGGAGTACCTGGCCGCGGCGCTGCTCGACATGGCCTGGCACACCCTGTCGCCCGACAGCGCGCCCACCGACGTGGACGCCTTTGAGGCCGCGGCCCTGCGCCGCTACGGCGTGGACCTGCCGCTGGTGCCGCCGCGCTACCGCAGCAACTACTTCTCGCACATCTGGGGCGGCGGCTACTCGGCGGGGTACTACGCGTACATCTGGAGCGAGGTGCTCGACGCCGACGCCTACGAGTGGTTCGTCGAGAACGGCGGAATGACACGGGCCAACGGCCAGCGCTTCCGCGACCTGATCCTCGCGCGCGGCGGCAGCGGCGACATGGCGACCATCTACCGCCAGTTCCGGGGGCGCGACCCCGACGTCGCGGCGCTGCTCCGGAACCGGGGGCTGACGGGGACGGTGCGGTAGCGGGGCAGCTCACGTCCCGCGCTCGCGGCGCGGGGACCGATGGGCCCTCGGCTCCTGCCGTTGCCGGGGGCCGAGGGCCCGTCTGTCCATCGTTGCTCCGCAGCGAGACGCGCAACGGCCGATTCGCTACAACCCCTTGAGCGCGTCGGCCTCCGCGGCGTACACGGCGAGGATCGCGGAGAACCCGGAGATGTCGAACAC
>CAYLJK010000017.1:0-13177 GCA_964383975.1 uncultured Gemmatimonadales bacterium
CGCCGCCCTGCGCTACAAGGCACGGGACGGACAGGTCTATCACCTGAACCTGATCGACACCCCGGGGCACGTGGATTTCTCCTATGAGGTGTCCCGCTCGCTGGCGGCCTGCGAGGGCGCGCTGCTGGTGGTGGACGCCTCCCAGGGCGTGGAGGCCCAGACCGTGGCCAACTGCTACACGGCCATCGAGCTGGGGGTGGAGGTGTTCCCGGTGCTGAACAAGATCGACCTGCCCTCCGCCGAGCCGGAGCGGGTCATGGAGGAGATCGAGGAGATCGTCGGCATCCCCGCCCAGGACGCCGTGCGCTGTTCCGCCAAGACCGGCCTGGGCATCGAGGACGTCCTGGAGGCGTGGACGGTGACGCCCGCCGGGGATCTCGAGGCCGTCCGGGCCGCCGACGCGTGGGCGCGGCGGCGCGCGAGCAACGTGGTGGAGGCCTGACGTGCTGCTGACCATCGGTTCGGCCGTCATCGTCCTCGGCGTGTTGATCTTCGTGCACGAGCTGGGGCACTTCCTCGCGGCGAAGTCCGTGGGTATCGCCGTGCTCCGCTTCTCCTTCGGGCTCGGACCGAAGACGCGGCTGGCGTTCCGGCGCGGTGAGACGGAATACTGCGTGTCGTGGATCCCGTTCGGCGGCTACGTGAAGATGGCGGGGCTGGAAGAGGAGGGCGGCACGCGGCTCGAGGGTCCGCGTGAGCACGCGGACGTGGCGCCGGGGCGGACCTTCGATGCGAAGCCGCTGTGGGCCCGAGTGTGGGTCATCTCGGCCGGCGTGCTCATGAACGCCCTGTTCGCCGTGCTGGTGTACGCGGTGCTGGCCGGGGTGTACGGCGTGGCGCGTGACGACACGACGACCATCGGAGAGGTCCGCGCCGAGAATCTGCCGATGGGTGCGGGGGCCCTGACCGCCATCCGGCCGGGCGAGCGCATCCTGCGCATCAACGGCGACACGGTGGTGGGCTGGAACGACGTGGCGGAGGCGCTCCTGACGTCGGCGGAGACGCCGGTGCGCATCGAGTTGGAGGGGCGCGCGGAAGCGGTGCTGGTGGATGTCCCGCTCGCCGAGCAGGAGGCGCGGCTCGCCGTCGTGCGGGCCCTCCAACCGTGGCATCAGCCCGTCATCGGAGACGTCATGCCGGGCTGGCCGGCGGCCGCGGCCGGCCTGCGCGCCGGCGACCGCATCCTCGCCGCCGGCGGCGACACGGTGCCGGCGTGGGAGGTGCTGGTCCGCCGCATCGAGGAGAGCGCGGAGCGGCAGCTCGAGCTGGTGGTGGAGCGGGACGCGCGGCGTCTCACCGTGACGGTCACGCCGCGCGCGACGGAGGTGGCGGCCCCGGACGGCACGCGGCGCTCCGTGGGCCGCGTGGGGCTCACCTCCTGGCGCCCGGTGGAGCGCTTCGGCGTCCTGGGGTCCCTCGCGCAGGGTGCCCGCGATGCGGCGAACGCCGGCGGCCTGGTCCTCTTCACCCTCAAGGGGCTGCTCACCGGCCAGCTCTCGCCCAAGGACCTCGGCGGTCCGATCCTCATCGGCCAGCTGTCGGGGGAGGCGGCGCGCCTCGGGCTGGAGGCGTTCCTCGGCTTCATGGCGCTGTTCTCGATGAACCTCGCCGTGCTCAACATCCTCCCCATCCCCGTGCTCGACGGCGGGCACCTGGTCTTCCTGGCCATCGAGGGGATCCGGCGGCGGCCCCTCTCGGTGGAGCAGCGCACGCGGCTGACCCAACTGGGGATGATCGTGCTGGTGGCGATCATGCTCCTCGCGATCGCCAACGACGTGACCCGGCTGGTCGAGCGCTTCTTCTAGGTCTCGCGCCCGCCGCCCTTCCGCCCGAACAGCTTCCGGACCGCGCCGACGGCGAACTCGGCCGTGCGGCTGAGCACGCCCTCGTCCCCCTCGAGCTGCGCGTCGAGGTCGTCGGCGAGCGCGGCCGCCGTGGGATAGCGCGCCTCGCGGTCCTTCGCCATGCACCGGAGGACGACCCGCTCGAACGCGCGGGACAGTTCGGGTCGCCGCTCCCGGGCCGGCGGGGGCGGCTCCTCCACGTGCAGCCGCGCGAGCTCGTACCAGTCGGAGGAGCGGAACGGCAGCTCGCCCGTGGCGGCGCGGTACATGGTGATGCCGAGGGCGTAGAGGTCGGTGCGTCCGTCGAGCGGCATGCCGCGGGCCTGCTCCGGGCTGATGTAGTGCGGGGTGCCCAGCACCAGCTGCTTGCCGGTCTGCGAGGCATAGCCGGCGAGGGCCCTGGCGATGCCGAAGTCGGTGAGGATGGCCGAGCCGGCGTCGTCGAAGAGGATGTTCTGCGGCTTGATGTCGCGGTGGATGATCCCGGTTTCGTGGGCGAAGTGCAGCGCCCGCGCGATGTCGCGAGCCGTGCGAACGACCTCGGCTTCGGGGAGGGAGGCGCCGTCGGCCAGGCGGACCTCCAGCGAGGTGGCCAGGCGCGGCATGGCGAAGTAGACGTGCTCGCCGTCCCGGCCGACGTCCAGAATGCGGATGATGTGGGGGTGGCGCAGTTGGCCGGCCACCTCGGCCTCGTTCAGGAACCGGGCCGTGAACTGCTCGTCCCGGGCGTACTTGGGCTTCAGCACCTTGAGGGCGACCGCCCGCCCGTCCGTGGCGTGCCGCGCCGTGACGACCCAGGCGAACCCGCCGCCGCCGATGAAGGCGCCGGTCTTGTAGGGGCCGATGCGCTGGGTCGGCAGGGTGTCGGGATCGCGGCCCAGGACGCCCCCTTGAAGAGGTGGGTGACGGGGGTTAAGTTACCATGCTACGGACGATTACAGAAGTTTGCCCCGGGCGGACCGGGATCAGCGACAGGGGACGGCATGGCTTACGACAGGACGGCGGTGGCGAAGCAGTACCAGCTGCACGAGCACGACTTTGGCTCGACCAAGGTGCAGATCGCGCTGCTCAGCGCCCGCATCGACTCCCTCACGGATCACTTCCGCACCCACGCCAAGGACCATCACGGTCGCCGCGGCCTCCTGAAGATGGTGGGCCGGCGGCGCCGCCTGCTGGACTATCTGAAGCGGATCGATCTGGCCGGGTACCGGCAGATCGTCGAGCACCTCGGACTGCGGCACTAAACGGCTGACGGGAGGCTGGGGTCGCGGGGCCGGGGGACGCTCTCCCGGTCCGGGCGGTCCGGCCCCCGGCCCTATTCCCAAGGCACACACCCCATGATGCACCGTATCGAGCGGACCTTCGCCGGCCGACCGTTCCGCCTGGAGGCCGGCCGTCTCGCGAAGCAGGCCGCCGGCAGCGCCCTGGTCCAGTTCGGCGAGACGGTCGTGCTGGCCGCGGCCTCGGTGGCCGACAGCGTGAGCAGCCTCCCGTTCTTCCCCCTGCTGGTCGAGTACCGCGAGAAGTTCTACGCGGCCGGAAAGATCCCGGGCGGGTTCCTGAAGCGTGAGGCGCGGCCGCACGACGAGGAGATCCTCGCGGCCCGGATCATCGACCGGACGGTCCGACCGCTGTTCCCGGAGGGGTTCAAGAACGAGGTCCAGGTCTTCGTGTACGTGCTCTCGGCGGACCAGGAGAACGACGCCGACGTGCTCGGCCTCGTCGCCGCGAGCTACGCGCTCGCGGCCTCGAAGATCCCGTTCGCCGGCCCGGTGGCGGCGGTGCGCGTCGGCCGGGTGGACGGCAAGTGGATCCTGAACCCGACGTTCCAGCAGCTCGAGTTCTCGGATCTCGACCTCCTGGTCTCAGGGACGAAGGACTCGATCGTGATGGTCGAGGGCGGGGCGGCGGAGGCGTCGGAGCAGGATATGCTCGCGGCGCTGAAGGTGGCGCAGAAGGGGATCCAGGAGCTGGTGGCGATGCAGGAGGAGCTGCTGGCGAAGCAGCGCGCCCCCAAGATGGACTGGACGAAGGCGGAGCCGCCCGCGGAGCTGGCGCGGCGCGTCCGGGAGCTGGCCGAGCCGCGGGTGCTCGAGGCGATGAACCTCGCCAAGAAGGAGGAGCGCGCGCAGGCGGTGGCGGCCCTGGCCGCGACGGTCAAGGCGCAGCTCGAAGGGGAGTTCCCGGACCAGGGCCGGGTCATCGGCGACCTGCTGGAGGATCTCCAGTACCACGCGATGCGGCGCCAGGTGCTGGAGCGCGGCGAGCGCGTTGACGGACGGGACTTGGAGGCGGTCCGGCCGATCTCGTGCGAGGTCGGGGTGCTGCCGCGCACGCACGGCTCGGCCCTGTTCACCCGGGGCCAGACGCAGGCGCTGGTGACGGCGACGCTCGGCTCGGTGGACGACGAGCAGCGCATCGACAACATCGACGTCCCGCGCGAAACGACCAAGTCGTTCATGCTGCACTACAACTTCCCGCCCTTCTCGACCGGCGAGGTGCGGCCGATGCGGGGCACCAGCCGCCGCGAGATCGGGCACGGCGCGCTGGCCGAGCGCGCGATCACGCCGCTGCTCCCGGCCTACCAGGAGTTCCCCTACACCATCCGCGTGGTGTCGGAGATCCTGGAGTCGAACGGGTCGTCCTCCATGGCGACGGTGTGCGGCAGCTCGCTCGCGCTGATGGACGCCGGCGTGCCGCTGAAGGCGCCGTGCGCGGGCGTGGCGATGGGCCTCGTGAAGGAGGGGGAGCGGGTCGCGATCCTGACCGACATCCTCGGGACCGAGGACGCGCTCGGCGACATGGACTTCAAGGTCGCGGGGACGGAGCAGGGGATCACGTCCATCCAGATGGACATCAAGATCCAGGGCCTCTCGCTGGACATCATGGCGCAAGCCCTCGAGCAGGCGCGCCGCGGCCGGCTGCACATCCTCCAGGCGATGAACAAGACCCTGGCGAAGCACCGCAGCGAGATGTCGCCGTGGGCGCCGCGGGTGATCACCATCCAGGTGGCGCCGAAGGAGATCGGCAAGATCATCGGGCCCAAGGGTGCCACGATCCGCGAGATCGAGGAGCGCTCCGGCGCGAAGGTCAGCATTGATGACGACGGGGTGGTGACGATCGCCGCCGTCGGCGGCGAGGCCGGCGCCATCGCCCGCGAGATGGTCGAGGCGCTGGTCGTGAAGCCGGAGGTCGGGAAGACCTACACCGGCAAGGTGAAGACGACCACCGCCTTCGGCGCCTTCGTCGAGATCCTGCCGGGGGTGGAGGGGCTGGTCCACATCTCCGAGCTCCAGCACGGGCGGACCGAGAAGACCGAGGACGTCGTCAAAAAGGGGGACACCGTCGAGGTGAAACTCCTCGAGATCGACGAGCGCGGGAAGATGCGGCTCTCCCGCAAGGCCCTCCTCCCGAAGGAGTAGTGCGGACCGTCCGGCTCGACGAGGGCGTTTTCCGCACCGACGCCCCGAACGGTCTCGTCGTCCTCACGGAGGCGATGCCCACCCTCCGGTCGGCGGCCGCCGGGTTCTGGGTGCGTACCGCCTCCGCGCACGAGCGCGCCGAGCAGATGGGCGTCAGCCACCTGCTCGAGCACATGGTCTTCAAGGGGACGGAGCGCCGCAACGCGCGGCAGATCGCGCTCGCGCTGGAGTCCCGCGGCGGCGCCCTCGACGCCTTCACCGGTCGCGACCACACCACCTTCCAGGCGCGGGTCCTCGACGCCGATCTCCCCCTCGCCCTCGACGTCCTCACGGATCTCCTGCGCCGCCCGCAGCTGCGCGCCGAGGACCTGGAGAAGGAACGCCACGTCGTGATCGAGGAGATCGCGATGGTGGAGGACACGCCGGACGACCTCGTCTTCGACCTGCACGGCGCGGCGCTGTGGCCCGGGCACCCGTACGGCCACCGCATCCTCGGCACCCGGGACACGGTCGGCGCGCTCCGGACGGAGGATCTGACGGGGCTCCACGGCGGCGCCTACCACCCCCGGCACATGGTCTTCGCGGCCGCGGGTCGCCTCGAGCACGACGCGATGCTGGCGCTGCTGCTCCAGGAGGGATGGTTCGACCTGCCTCCGGGGCCGGCGTGGCGCACCGTGGCGCCGCCCGCGCCCGGCTGGCGGGGCGAGCGGCGCGTCGAGCGCGACAGCGCGCAGGTGCACCTGGTGACGGGGACCGACACGTTCGCCTACGCGGATCCCCGCCGGCACGCGCTCTCGCTCCTCAGCACCGTCTTCGGCGGCGGCATGAGCTCGCGGCTGTTCCAGCGTGTGCGGGAGGAGCTGGGCCTGGCGTACTCGGTGTACGCCTTCACCGGCTTCCACCAGTTGAGCGGGCTGTGCGGGACGTACGTCGGCACCCAGCCGCAGACGGCGGCGCAGGCGCTCGAGGTGCTGCGGGAGGAGTACCGGCGGCTCGCCGCGCGATCCCTTACCGTCGAGGAGCTGGAGTCGGCGAAGCAGCAGCTGCGCGGGCAGCTGGTGCTGGCGCTGGAGGGCCCCGTCTCCCGCATGTACCGGCTGGCGGGCCAGGTCCTCTACACGCAGGAGTACCAATCCATCGACGACGTGCTGCGGGCGATCGACGCGGTCACGGCCGATGAGGTGGCGGCGGTCGCGGCCGAGTTCTTCGATCCGGAGCGGCAGGCGGTCGTGTGGCTGGGGCCGGACGCAGGCGGGCGATAGGCGATACGCGATTGCGGGCCCCGAGGTGGGCGGATGATCATCGGCGTTCCGAAGGAAATCAAGACGAACGAGAACCGCGTCGCCGTCGTGCCGGCGGGCGTGGAGGCGCTCGCGGCCGGAGGGCACACGGTGCTCGTCGAGCGGGGCGCCGGTGACGGGTCTGGCTTCGGCGACGAACGGTACGCGGCGGCCGGCGCGCGCCTGGCGGGTACGGCGGCGGAGGTGTGGGCGCAGGCGGAGATGATCTGCAAGGTGAAGGAGCCGATCCGCGGTGAGTGGCCGCACCTGCGGAAGGGGCAGCTGGTCTTCACGTACTTCCACTTCGCGGCGGACGAGGAGCTGACGCGGGCCCACATCGCCTCGGGCGCGACGTGCATCGCGTACGAGACGGTGCAGCTCGCCTCCGGCGAGCTGCCCCTCTTGACCCCGATGTCGGAGGTGGCGGGGCGGATGGCGGTGCAGGAAGGGGCCAAGTACCTGGAGAAGCTCCACGGCGGGCGCGGCGTGCTGCTGGGCGGGGTGCCCGGCGTGCCGCCGGCGGAAGTGGCCATTCTGGGCGGCGGGGTGGTGGGCACGAATGCGGCGAAGATGGCGGCGGGGATGGGCGCCCGGGTGACCATCCTCGACGTCTCGCTCGACCGGCTCCGCTACCTGTCCGACGTGATGCCGCCCAACGTCGAGCTGGTGTACGCGAACCGGCACACCGTCCTGGAGGCGATCGCGCGCGCGGACCTCGTCGTGGGAGCGGTGCTGATCGTGGGCGGGAAGGCGCCGAAGCTCGTCCGCCGCGAGGATCTCCGGCGGATGAAGCACGGGGCCGTCGTCGTGGACGTGGCGGTGGACCAGGGCGGCTGCATCGAAACGATCCGGCCCACCACGCACGAGGACCCGACCTACGAGGTGGACGGCGTCATCCACTACGGCGTGGCGAACATGCCGGGGGGCGTGCCGCGCACGTCCACGCTCGCGCTGACGAACGCCACCTTCCCGTACACGCGGCGCCTGGCGGAGCGCGGATGGCAGGAGGCGTGCCGCGCCGACCCGGCCCTCCGCAAGGGCGTCAACATCGTCGCGGGCCAGGTCACCCACCCGGGCGTGGCGGAGGCCTTCGGGCTCCCCCTCGCCGATGTGGGCGCGTTCGTCCAGGGGCCGCCCGCTCACGCGACCGGCTGAGGGACCTGCGGTGGCGGTGCCGCCGATCCTCTGCTACCACAAGGTGGACACGCGGTTCGAGCTGGGCTTCACGCAGCTCGAACCGCGCGTCTTTCGCCGCCAGGTCGAGGCGCTCGCCCGCCGCGGGGTGCGGACGCTGGGGAGCAGCGAGCTGCTCGCCGCGGCCGCGGCGCCCGCCGCGCCGAGCCCCGCCGCGCCGCTCTCCGCCCTGGCGATCACCTTCGACGACGGGTACGAGGGGCTCGCCGAGCACGCCTTTCCGGTGTTGGCCGACCACGCCTTCCGGGCATTGGTGTTCGTGATCACGGACCACGTGGGAGGGGAGAACACCTGGGACGTGCAGTACGGTTGGCGTCGCTTCCGCCACCTGGACTGGGACACGCTCGGCCGCTGGCAGGAGCGTGGCATCGAGGTGCACGCGCACGGTGCGACCCACGCGCGGCTGACGTGGCTCCCGGACGACGAGGCGCGCGAGGAGCTGGCTCGCGCGCGGGAAGCGATCACGCGCCGGCTCGGGGCCGCGCCGTGCGGCATCAGCTACCCGTTCGGCGCCGTGGACGCGCGGGTCCGGGCGCTCGCCCTGGAAGCGGGGTACAGCCTCGGCTTCGCGGGGCCGGGCGCGGCCGGCGGCGATCCGCTGGCCTTGCCCCGGCTCCCGGTCTACCAGGGGGACCGCGCCGACGTTCCGCTGGTGCTCCGCGGGGGCGCGCTCGGTGCGACGGCGCGCGCGGCGGCCCGCGCGACGAACCGCATCGCGGTCGGCACCGCGGTTCTCCAGAGGCTCCTCGGGCGGCGCTACCGCCGTCCCTGAGCCACCAACGACCGCGGCCCGCCCGTGCCGGGCGGGCCGCGCCGCGACCGGGGCAGGTCGCTCGTCACGGCGCGGGGCGCGCCGCCGCCGGGGCCTCGCGCATCAGCTGCTCGACGTGGGCGTACAGCGCCCACCAGGCCTCCTCGTGCGCGGGAGTGAACTCGGCGCCGAGCACCCGTTTCAGGCTCCAGACCAGGGCGTCGCCGAACGCCTGGTAGTGCTCCGGCAGCACGCCGCGCACGGCGTGCTGCCGGCCCAGCGTGGCGAACCAGTCGTCGTGCCCCGTTCCCGCCTCCGGCGGCCGATCGACGTGTCGAACGGCGGCATCGAGCATCTGCATGAAGCGCAGCCCCTGCCGACCCATGTCGGTCTCCCGGAACAGCCGTGCGATCCCGGGGTCGGTGCCCGTCAGCCGGGTGTAGAAGTGGGCGGCCGTCCGGTCCGGGTCCGCGTTCGCCTTCTCCCAGCTCGTCCGCACCAGTTCGATCTGTTCTCGCGTCATCCGCGCTCCTGATGGACGGCGCCAGCCTGGGGCGCAAACGGCGTGCCGCCGCCCGCGGGGCGGGCTCGGACACCTGTCCGGGGGGATGCCGCACGTCGTCCCCTGCGGCCGCGCCGAAAGGCGAAGGAATGTCCCATGCGGTGCAACGCGATGCCGTCCCACCGCAGGGGGTTCGGCGTAGGACATTCTGGCCCGAAGCTTGCGGCGAGAGAGGGGATGCCCGGGTACGTCCTCGGCACCCGCTCGCGGTCCCACAGACCTGTACAGGAGGACGCATGGAGCACAACTCCACCTTCCGCTTGGAAGCCGTCGAGTACCATGCAGTCGGCATGTCCGCATTCGACCGACAGGACAACCCGTTCGTCATCGCCCAGCGGCAGCTCGACGCGGCGGCGGGGATCCTGGAGCTCGACGAGGCCACGCACGAGATGCTCCGGTGGCCGATGCGGGAGATGCACGCGCACCTGCCGGTGCGACTCGACAACGGCAAGGTCAAGGTCTTCCACGCCTTCCGCGTGCAGTACAACGACGCGCGTGGCCCCACGAAGGGGGGGATCCGGTTCCATCCCGACGAAACGATCGACACGGTCCGCGCGCTCGCGGCCTGGATGACATGGAAGACGGCTGTCGCGGACCTTCCGCTCGGCGGAGGCAAGGGTGGGGTGGTCTGCAACCCGACGTCCCTGTCGGTCGGTGAGCTGGAGCGGCTGTCGCGTGCGTACGTGCGGCAGTTCGGGCGCATCCTGGGTTTGGAGAAGGACGTTCCCGCTCCCGATGTCTACACGACGCCGCAGATCATGGCGTGGATGGCGGACGAGTTCGCGTTCGCCAAGGGTGCCAACGAGTTCGGCGTCATCACCGGCAAGCCGCTGTCGCTGGGCGGCTCGCAGGGACGCGGCGACGCCACGGCGCGGGGCGGCATGTACTGCCTGCGCGAGGCGGCGGCCGTCCTCGGCCTGCCGCTCAAGGACGCGACGACCGCCATCCAGGGGTACGGGAACGCGGGCTACTTCGCGCATCAGTTGGGGCACGACCTGCTGGGTCTGAAGGTGGTGGCCGTGTCCGACTCGAAGGGCGGGATCTACAATCCGAAGGGCCTGGACCACGAGCAGGTCATGGCCCACAAGCGGAAGACCGGCTCGGTGCGCGGGTTCCCGGGCGCTGACGCGCTCACCAACGAGGAGCTGCTGGAGCTCGACGTGAAGGTGCTGGTCCCGTCCGCGCTCGAGAACGTGCTGACGGCGGAGAACGCCGGGAGGATCCGGGCGGCGATCATCGCCGAGCTGGCGAACGGCCCGACCACGCCCGAGGCCGACCTGATCCTGCACGAGAAGGGCGTGTACGTCATCCCGGACTTCCTGTGCAACGCGGGCGGCGTCACGGTGTCCTACTTCGAGATGGTCCAGAACTCCTACAACTTCTACTGGGACCTCCCGATGGTGCACGAGCGCCTGGAGCGGAAGATGGTCGGGGCGTTCCGGGCGGTTCACGCGGCGGCCGCCGAGCACCAGGTGCACAACCGGCTGGCGGCGTACCTGGTCGGGGTCTCCCGGGTGGCCGAGGCGATGAAGGTCCGCGGCTGGGTCTAGGCGCCGTCCGGCGCGGCAGCGCTCTGCCGCACGTAGCGCTCGTGGAACGCCCTCAGGCGCTCCACGAGCGCTTCGATTTCCTCGGCGGGAGGCAGGAACGTGGTCCGGAAGTGCAGCGTCCCCGGCTGCTGGCCGAACCCCGAGCCCGGTACGACGCAGATGCCGGTCTCCTCGAGCAGGGCGAGGCAGTAGGCCGTGTCGCGCCTGGCCTCATAGGCGCGGCGCTCCGCCGGCCGCATGCGCCCGATGTCCACACCGGGCTCCGGCGGGAGCTCGAAGCGGACGAACGCGTACATCGCCCCTTCCGGCAGCGCCAGCGCCATGCCCGGAATCCGATTGATGCCGCGCTCGAGCAGCGCGGCCTTCGCCTTCAGGGCACTCAGCACCGCGTCCCGCTCGGCGACCCAGGTGCCGTAGCTCGGCGTCCCCGGCTCCGGCGGCGCGGCCATCACCCAGACGGCCAACTGGCCCGGCACGTTCGAGCAAAGGTTGATGGACTGGAGCTTCGTCAGCTCCTGTGCGACGTCAGCCGGCACGTTGCGGAACTCCACGTAGCCGCCGCGGTGCCCACACTCGCCGAGGAACCCCTTCGAGACGGAATGGAAGCTGAAGAGCGAGACGTCCGTCTCGCCGAGGTCGTGCAGCGTCTTCGCGAAGGACACGAAGCGGCGGCCCTCGGCGTACACGTTGTCCTGGTACACCTCGTCGGCGAGCACGGCGAGCCGGTGCCGCTTCGCGAAGCGGGCGATCATCACGAGGTTCTCGTGGTCGAGCACCGCGCCGGTGGGGTTGCCGGGGTTGATCACCACGATGGCCGCGGGTCGCACGCCGCGGCGCCGGGCGCGGGCGACGGCCGACTCGAGCGCTCGCTCCGACAGCTGCCAGTGGTGCGCCTCGTCCACGTAGTAGTCCACCTGGCGCCCGCCGTAGAGCGCGATGACGGCGCTGTAGAGCGGGTACTGCGGCACGGGGATGAGGATGCCGGTCTCCGGGCTCCGAATGAGCGCGAGGAGCACCAGCTCCACCGCCTTGCTGGCGCCGTCGGTGAGCAGGACGTGCGAGGCGTCGGCCGGGATGCCGTCCCGCCGTGCGATGAAGCGGGCGACGGCGTCGCGGATAAGCGGAATCCCGGCGCTCTGCGTGTACGCCCCGGTCCCGGCCGGGTGGCGCCGCAGCAACTCGCGCGCCCGGGCGGCGACATCCGCGGGGAAGCGTGTCGCCGTTGCCGGATCGTCGAGCAGCGCGGGGAACTCCACGAGGCTCAGCAGTTGGCGCAGGTAGGTGATCGGGCGCTGCTGGAGGGCCTGCGGGTTGCCGATGTTGCAGTAGATGATCCGCTGGCCCGCCGCCTCCAGCGCCTGGGCTCGCTCGACGATGGGTCCGCGCACCGCGTACTCGGCGCGCAGCGCGTGGGGGTTGAGATCCTCCCGGGTGATCATCGCACGGGCTCCCTCGGCTCGGGACCAGTGGGCCCCGTGCAATCTACGCTCCTCGCGGCCGGCGCGCCCGCCCGCGCCCGCGGCGCGCGCATCGCCCCGGTCCGCTGGCCGCGCCCGATCGGGCAGGGTACCTTAGCCTTTCCCCACGGCGGGCAGTCATGGCCCAGGACGTCGGCGGACTCACTCTGTCCTTCTCGGGACTGCGCAGCCGCGCGGCGGCCCACCACGCGCGCTGGGTGCGCATCGCGCTGCTGGTGCTTGCCGCCGGGTACACGGTGGATGCCGTCTCGGCGGTCGTCCTCGGGACCGCCCGGTTTCCTGACATCCTCACCAGCCTGGGTGCGCTGGCGTGCGCCGGCATCGCCCTGAGGCTCGTCCGCCACGGCCATATCGCGGTGGCGGCCGTCATCGGTGTGGGCGCGGTCTGGACCGAGGCGCATCTCTCCATCCTCCTGTCCTGGTGGTACGGAACGGCTGGCATGCTGGTGCTGCCGGCCGTGGTCGCCGGCACCGGCCTGCTGCTCGGGAGCCGAGCGGCGCTCTACCTCGCCGTCGTCACCTCCGTCACCGCGCCGCTCGCGGCCGTGGTCTCGATCCGGACCAGCGGGTTCCCCGTCACGGGGTCGGACATCCAGGTCCTGGTGGTGCTGGCGGCCATCCTCCTCGGCGTGGCCGGGTTCGTGCAGCTCTCGCTGCGCAGCTTCAGCGAGATCCTGCACCAGGCGGAGGTGAACGAGCGTCGGTTCGGGGAGCTGTTTCGCGGCGCGCCGGACGGAATCATCGCGGTGGACGCGTCCGGACGCGTCGAGGCCATGAATCCGGCGGCGGTCGAGCTGCTGGCGCACGCGGAGGCCGAGGACGAGCAGCCTCGCGCGCTCGAGCTGCTCCAGGCACGGTCGGAGGACGCGGATCCACGACAGCTGGCGGCTCTCGTCGTCGGCTCCATTCCGCGCCTCGCGCTCCGCGTCGGGACGGGGGCGGGCGGCCGGTACCTCGACGTGACGGCGCGACGCGTGCAGCGGCAGGACGGCTCGGCCGGTGTCGAGCTGATGCTGCGCGACGTGACCGAGCACCGCCGTGCCGAGGCGGAACGGCTCGAACTCCAGGCGCAGCTGCAGCACGCCCAGAAGCTGGA
>CAYLJK010000018.1:0-12920 GCA_964383975.1 uncultured Gemmatimonadales bacterium
GTCGACCAACAAGGCCATCGGGCGTGGGGTGGGTGTGGCACGGCTCATGGCTGGTTCTCCGGCAGGAGCGGCAATTCCACCGCCACTCGGGTGGGGTTGGCTGCGGCGGTGAGGGTGCCGCCGTCACGCTTGCGTTCGATCAGACCCGGGACGAACATTAGCCGTCCTTCCACCCGACGGAGCCGACCGCATGCGCGCCCTGAGACACGCGGCCCTGGTCCTCGTGACGTGCGCCACGCCGCTCGCCGCCCAGAGCACGGCGGAGCACGTGGCGGCCGGCGACGCCGCCCGCTGCCGGCGCGACGCCGAGGCGGCGCTGGCGCACTTCCGGGCCGCGCTCGCGCTCGACTCGATGTCCTACGACGCGCTGTGGCGCACCGCGCAGATCCTCTCCGACATCGGCAAGGTGCTGCCCGATGCGCAGCGCGCGCGGCGGGACTCCATCTACGCGGAGGCCCTCGCGCTCGCCCAGCGCGCCGTCAGCGTCAACGCCAACGGGGCCGACGGGCACTACATGGTCGCCGTGGCCACGGGCCGCGTCGCGCTGACCAAGGGCCCGCGGGAGCGCGTGCGCTACGCCGGCGTCGTGCGCGAGAGCGCCCTCCGCGCCACGGAGCTGGACCCGCAGCACGCCGGCGCGCTGCACGTGCTGGGCCGGTGGAACGCGGAGATCCAGCGGCTGCCGGGCGTGACCAAGTTCTTCGCCAAGACCTTCCTCGGCGCCTCCATCTTCAACCAGGCGTCGTGGGAGAACGCGATCAGCTACTTCGGCCAGGCGATCGCGCTCGAGGAAGCCAACATTTATCACCACCTCGACCTGGCGGAGGCGCTGGTGGACGCCGGCCGCCGGGCCGCGGCGGTCCCGCACCTCGAGCGGGTGGCGGAGCTGCCGCTCGGCTGCGACCCCGCCGACGCGACCTACACGCAGCAGGCCGCGGCGCTGCTGGCGCGCATCACTCGCTGAGCGCGTCCTCCGCCTTGCGGCGGACGCGGCGCAGGCGCTCCTTCACGTCCTCGTAGCGGTCTTCCGCCTCCGCGGCGAGCCGCTTCGCCTTGCGGCGCAGCAGCCGCCGCGTCTCCTCGCCGCTCTGCGGCGCGAACAGCAGGGCCAGGCCGGCCCCGACCAGCGCGCCGATCAGCAGCCCCGCCGCGAACGGGCGGACTCCGTGGCCGTCGTCGTGGTGCGTCATCGGGTCACCTCGGGTTGCGGGCCGGCCGCGACGGCGGGGCCGCGCGGGCCTGCCCCATCAGCCGCTCGATGTCCTCGGCGCGCCGGGGCGCGGCGCCCGAGAGGAGCTCGTAGCCGGTCGGCGTGACCAGGACGTCGTCCTCGATCCGCACGCCGAGCGACTCGTCCGGGAGGTAGATCCCCGGCTCGATCGTGAACACCATCCCCGGCTCGAGGCGCACGCCGTACGGCCCCACGTCATGCACGTCCATCCCGATCCAGTGCGTCGAGCCGTGGATGAAGTGGTCCACGCAGTTGCGCGGCGCGCAGAGGTCGCCGGAGTGCTGCCGCATGAACTCGCGACCGAACGCCTGGAGCCGGCCGAGCGTGGTGCCCGGCCGCACCGAGTCCATCATCGCCTGCTGCGTGGCCAGGACGAGGTCGTAGATCGCCCGCTGCCGCGGCGTGAACCGCCCCGAGATGGGGAAGGTGCGAGTCACGTCCGCCGTGTACTGCGCGTACTCGCCAGCCGCGTCCACGACCACCAGGTCCCCCGGCTGCGTCTGCCGGCGGCTCGCGGCGTAGTGAAGCGTCGTGCCGTTGAAGCCGCTCCCGACGATGCTCGGGTAGCCGAGCCGGTCCGCCCCGCGGCGGCGGAAGCCCGCCTCAAGCACCGCCTCCAGCTCGTACTCGAACATCCCGGGGCGCGCGGCCGCCATCAGCTCGGCGTGCGCCTCGGCCGAGAGCTGCGCGGCGCGCCGCAGGACGGCGATCTCCTGCGCGTCCTTCACGACCCGCATCGAGTCCACGACCGGCCGCAGGTTCCGGAGGCCGATCCGCGCCGAGTCGGCACGCAGCCCCTGGACCACCGGTTCGCGCTCGGTCAGGCGGTCGAGCTGCACGTACACCGGGACCCCGCGCGCCGTCGCCGCGGCGAGCACGCTGTCGAGAAGCCGCGTGCTCAGTATCCTGGCGAACCCGGTGACCGGCCCCGCCTCCGGGTCGTCCGGCCCCAGCTTGCGCCCCGTCCACCGCTCCCGCATCGGGTTGCGCGCCGGCAGCAGCAGGACCGCCTCGTCGGGGCCGGCGGCGCGGGCGTGCATCACCAGCCACGCGTCCGGCGCCTCCAGCATCGTGAAGTAGAAGAAGACGTTGTGCTGGCGGAAGTCGCTGTCCTGCGGGTAGTCGCCGTACGCCTCGCCGTCGCGCTCGCGCGCCGCCGGCACCACCACCACGGCGTCGCCGAGCCGGTCCAGGAGCCGCTGCCGGCGGGCGGCCGTGGCGGCGGTGTCGGGCGGCCGGCCCTGGCCGGGGAGGACGTCGAGATAGGGCTGCTGGGCCCCGACGGGGGCCGCCACGAGCAGGCCGAGGAGGGCCAGGGACCAGCGGCACGACCGGATCATGCAGGACCTCGCCAGGTGGAAGGTGAACGTACATCCCGGCCGCGCGAGGCGGCAACCCGCTTGACGGAGGTGCCCCGGCGGCCGAACCTACAGCATGACCACGCCCCCGGTGGAAGCGGCGCCCGCGCTCGCGGCCCGCGTCGAGGAGCTGGAGCGCGAGAAGCAGCGCCTGCTCGCGGTGATCGAGATCCTCCAGGAGATCTCGAGCACGCTCCATTTCGTGGACATCCTCCAGTCCATCGCGCGCAAGCTCGGCGAGACCTTCGGGCTCGACCGCGCGAGCATCATCCTGGCCGACCGGGGCGGCCGCACCGCTCGCCTGGTCGCGTCCTACGAGGACCCGACCATCCGCAACCTCGTCATCGACCTCGCGCGCTATCCCGAGATCCAGCGCGCGATGGAGAGCGGCGAGACGGTGTTCATCGCCGACGCCCCGCAGGACCCGGCGCTCCAGCACGTCAAGGGTGCGCTCGACCGGCGCAAGGTGCGCACCATCACCGTCGTGCCGATCAAGTACCGGGGCGCGGCCATCGGCTGCATGTTCCTGCGCACTTTCAAGGACGGGCAGCCGTTCAGCGACGCAGACATCCGGTTCTGCCAGGTGGTCGCCGAGCTGACGGCCAAGGCGTTGCGCAACGCGCACCGCTACGAGTCGCTGGTCAAGCGGACCCGCGAGGCGAGCGAGGAGATGCGCCGGGCGGACTTGCAGCGGCTCGCCCTCGTCTCGTTCCTCCAGCGGCTGCTGACGGCGTACACGGCGGCCGACCGCGCTTCCCTGGAGGCGCTGCTCCCCGACAGTTCCGGCGCCGAGCTCGACCGGCTGGTCGGCGTGGCGATGGCGGTGCTCGCCGAGGAAGCGAAGGGGCGATGACGGCGGCCGAGCGGCGCGCCGCCGAGCTGCGCCGCCTCCTCACCCGCGCCATCCACGCCTACTACGTCCTCGACGCGCCGGAGCTCTCCGACGCCGAGTACGACCGCCTCTTCCGGGAGCTCCAGGAGCTGGAGACCGCTCACCCGGAGCTCCGCACCCTCGATTCCCCCACCCTGCGCGTCGGGGCCGAGCCCGCGTCCGCGCTCGCGAAGCACGCGCACCTCGTGCCGATGCTCTCCCTCGCCAACGCCTTCGACGAGGGGGAACTGGCGGCGTGGGAGGAGCGCAACGCGCGCATCGCGCCGGACGTCGTGACCGCAGGGTACACACTCGAGGTGAAGATCGACGGCGCGGCGGTGAGCCTCACGTACCGCGACGGCCTCCTGGAGACCGGCGCGACGCGCGGCAACGGCATGGTCGGCGAGGTCATCACGGCGAACCTCCGCACGATCCCGGACATCCCGCTGCGCCTGCTGGGCGAGGGGTGGCCGCCGCTATGCGAAGTGCGCGGCGAGGTCTACCTCCCGAAGGCGGCGTTCGACGCGCTCAACCGCCGGCGCGAGGCGGCGGGCGAGCCGCTGTTCGCCAATCCGCGCAACGCGGCGGCGGGGGCGCTGCGGCAGCTGGACCCGAGGGCGGTGCGCGAGCGCGGGCTGCGGTTCTGGGCGTTCACCATGGAGGTGCCGGGCCGGCGGGCGCCGTTCAAGACCCAGCGCGAGCTGCTCGACGGCCTCGCTGCGTGGGGGTTCCCGGTCGAGCCGCACCGGACGCGGGTGTCCAACCTCGCCGAAGCGCACCGGGAGATCGCCGGGCTCGAGACCCTCCTCGACGACCTGCCCTTCGGGGCCGACGGCGTGGTGGTGAAGGTGGACCCTCTCGCGCTGCACGAGGAGCTCGGCGTCGTCGGCGACCGCGAGCCGCGCTGGGCGATCGCGCGCAAGTTCGCGCCCGAGATCGCCGTTACGCAGCTGCACCGGATCGAGGTCAACGTCGGCCGTACCGGCGCGCTCAACCCGTGGGCGGTGCTGGAGCCGGTGGAGATCGGCGGCGTCACCGTTTCGAAGGCGACGTTGCACAACCCCGATCTCATCGCGGCCAAGGACATCCGCGAGGGCGACTGGGTCGAGGTCACGCGCGCGGGCGAGGTCATCCCGCAGGTGCTGGGGCCGGTGCGCGACAGACGGCCGAAGGACGCAAAGCCCTGGGTACCGCCGACGCGATGCCCCGCCTGCGGCTCGAAGATCGAGCGTCCCGCGGACGAGGTGATGAGCTACTGCCCCAACGTCTCCTGCCCGGGGCGGATCCTCGAGGCCATCGTGCACTTCGCCTCGCGCGGCGCGATGGACATCCGCGGGCTGGGCTACGAGCGGGTGCAGAAGCTGCTGGAGGCCGGGGTCATCGCCGACGTCGCGGACCTCTACGAGCGGGTCGAGCCGCAGCGCCTCCTCGAAATCGAGGGGTTCGCCGAGAAGAGCGCCCAGCAGCTGGTGGACGCCATCGCGGCCTCAAAGCGGCAGCCCCTCTCGGTCCTGCTGTTCGCGCTCGGCATCCGGCACGTCGGCGAGGGGGCGGCGGAGCTGCTGGCGAGGCGGTTCGGGACGATGGATGCGCTCATGGCCGCCGCCGCGCAGGACATCGGCGAGGTGCGGGGGATCGGCCCGACGATCGCCGAGGCAGTGGCGGGGTTCTTCGCGGAGCCACGGAACCGGAAGCTCATCGCGCGGCTGGCGAAGGCGGGCGTGCGGATGGACGAGCCGGTGACGGTGGCCGCGAAGGGGCCGCTCAGTGGGCAGACGTTCGTGCTGACGGGGACGCTGCCGACGCTGTCACGGGCGGAGGCGACGAAGCGGATCGAGGCGGCGGGGGGCGCGGTGACGGGGAGTGTGTCGAAGAAGACCACGGCGGTCGTGGCCGGCGCCGATCCCGGGAGCAAGCTCGACAAGGCGAAGCAGCTCGGCATCGCCGTGTGGGACGAGGCCGAGCTGATGCGGCGCTTGCCCTCGTGACACGCCGGGGCGGGAAGCACCCGGCCCGCGGGCGCCCCCGGCGGCCGGCCGAAGCGGCGCCCCGCGACGCGGCCGGCGTCGCGCAGGACGAGGCGGTGCTGGGCCGGGTGCTGCTGGAGCACACGCCGGACCTCGTGCTCATCGTGGACGCCGATCGCACCGTCCGGTACACCAACCGGGATCTCCCCCACTGCCGCCGCGACGCTGTGCTGGGACGCGACGTCTGCAGCCTCCTGTCCCCGGACCAGGGCAAGGAGGTTGCGGCGACGCTGGACCGCGTGTTCGGTACCGGCACGACCGCCTCCCACGTCGTGACCGTCCCCGGCCCGCGCGGCGAGCCGGTGGTGTATCACGGCCGGGTGCTCCCTGTGCCGCCAGGCGGCAAACCCACGCGGGCGCTCGTCGTCGCCGAGGACATTTCCGGGCGCTGGCACGCGGAGCGCGTCCGGGACGCCACCCGGCGCATCGCGGAGGCCGCCCAGGCCGCGGCGACCCTCGACGAGCTGTTCGCGCGCATCCACGCGATCATCGCCGAACTGATGCCCGCTCGGAACTTCTACATCGCGCTGTACGATGCCGCATCGGCCACGCTCAGCTTCCCCTACTTCGCCGACGAGTTCGACCCCGCGCCGGCACCCAAGACGCTCGGGAAGGGGCTGACGGAGTACGTCCTGCGCACCGGGCGATCGGCGCTGGTCACGCCTGATGTCATGGAGCGGCTGGAACGGGAGGGCGAGGTCGAGCTGATCGGGGCGCCCTCGATCGACTGGGTCGGCGTCCCGCTGGTCACAGACGGCGCGCCGTTCGGCGTCCTCGTGCTTCAGACCTACACGGAGGGCGAGCGGTACGGTGAGACGGAGCTGGGCGTCCTGGAGTTCGTCTCGGGGCAGATCGCCATGGCCATCACGCG
Organism: uncultured Gemmatimonadales bacterium; assembly: GCA_964383975.1. Lineage (GTDB taxonomy): Bacteria > Gemmatimonadota > Gemmatimonadetes > Gemmatimonadales > JACORV01 > DASXPG01. The sequence goes on from CAYLJK010000018.1 coordinate 6,359, forward strand.
CGCCCGCGCGGACGAGGCCCTCCGGCAGAGCGATCACCTGCTGACGCAGTCCCAGCGGGTGGCGCGGCTCGGCAGCTACGTCCTTGACGTCCCAAGCGGGGCGTGGCGGAGCTCTCCGATATTGGACGAGATCTTCGGTATCGACGCCGCGTTCCGCCGCGACGTGGCGGGGTGGGCGAGCCTTATCCACGCCGACGACCGATCCGGCATGGTCGAGTACTTCACGCGCGAGGTGCTGGAGCGGCGGCAGCGCTTCGACCGCGAGTACCGGGTCGTGCGTCCCCGCGACGGCGCCGTACGCTGGGTGCACGGGCTCGGAGACCTGGAGTGCGACGCCGAGGGCCGGGTGCTGCGCATGGTCGGGACCATTCAGGACGTCACCGAGCGCAAGCGGACGGAGGCCGCTCTACTCGAGAGCGAGGAGCGGTTCCGCTCCTTCGTCGAGACCACGACGGACTGGGTGTGGTCCATCGCCGCCGACGGCACCCACACCTACTCCAATCCGGCGGTTACCCGGATCCTCGGCTACCAGCCGGACGAGATGGTCGGCCGCATGGCGCTCGCGTTCCTGCACCCGGACGACCGCGCCGGCGTGGCCTCAATGCTGGCGCGGTGCGCGGCCGAGCGCCGCGGCTGGCAGAACCTGCCGGTGCGGTGGCGCGCGCGGGACGGGTCGTACCGGCTACTGGAGAGCAGCGCCGTGCCGATGTTCCGTCCCGACGGGACGGTGCTGGGTTTCCGCGGCGTGGACCGCGACATCTCCGAGCGGCGGCGGCTGGAGGAGCAGCTCCAGCACGCGCAGAAGATGGAGAGCGTCGGGCGCCTGGCCGGCGGCGTGGCCCACGACTTCAACAACATCCTGACCGTCATCCTCAGCCACACCGCCCTGCTCAAGGACGGGCTCGCGCCCGACGACGCCTCCCAGCAAGACCTGGACGAGATCCAGCGGGCCGCCGCGCGCGCCGTCGGGCTCACCCGCCAGCTGCTCGCCTTCGCCCGCCGGCAGCTCATCGAGCCCCGGCTGCTGGACCTGAACGCGCTGATCCGCAACCTCCAGCAGATGGTGAACCGGCTCATCGGGGAGGACATCGAGCTGGTCACGGCTCTCGCGCCGCAGCCCCTCGTGGTCCGGGCCGACCCGAGCCAGATGGAGCAGCTGCTCGTGAACCTAGCCGTGAACTCGCGCGACGCGATGCCGGGCGGCGGAACCCTCACGATCGCGACCTCGACCGTCCACGTGGCGGCCGAGCGCGCGGCCCAGACGCCGGGCCTGGTCGCGGGTGACTGCGTCCGACTGGTCGTCACGGACACCGGCCATGGCATGTCGGCCGACACCCGGGATCACGCCTTCGAGCCGTTCTACACAACGAAGGAGATCGGGAAGGGCACGGGCCTGGGCTTGGCCACCTGCTACGCCATCGTGAAGCAGAGCGGCGGCTACATCACTCTCGAGAGCGAGCAGGACGCGGGAACGAGCGTGGAGATCCTGCTGCCCCTCGTCGCGGCGGAGCCTGACGCGGTCGGCCCCGCCGCGCCGTTCGAGTCCCCGCGCGGCACCGAGACGATCCTCCTGGTGGAGGACGAGCCGACGCTGCGGAGGTTGGGGGCGCGGGCGCTACGGCAGTTCGGGTACCGGGTGCTTGAGGCGGCTAACGGCGAGGATGCCTTGGCCGTCGCCGCCGGCCATGCCGGTGCGATCGACCTCGTCGTCACCGACGTGGTCATGCCGAAGATGGGTGGCCGGGAACTGGCGGACCGGCTGCGCGAGGCACGGCCCGACACGAGGGTCCTCTTCACGTCGGGGTATACCGGCGACGCGGTGGTGCGCCACGGCGTGTCCGACGGAGCCGTCCCCTTCCTCCCGAAGCCGTTCGTCCCCTCCACCCTCGCGGGCAAGGTGCGCGCCGTTCTCGACGGCCCGCCCGCCGCGCCCTGAGCCTCCCCGAGCCGTCGCTTCGCGCCGGGGAGGCCGCGGGCACTTCGCACCGGCGCGCGGCTCTCGATTGCCTGTTCGCTACGGCTGTATCACCACCGTCGCGCTCCCCGACTTCCCCTCCACCGTCCCCGTCACCGTGACCGACGCCGTCCGCTTCGCCCGGAACAGCACCCACCCGGAGCCGCTCCACATCGTCTCCAGCGCCGTCGAATCTGACACGGCCCACGTGACGGAACGGCCGGGGAGCACCTGGCCCTGCGCGTTGGACGGTGTCGCGAGGACGTAGAGCGAATCGCCGACATGCGCCGTCTGGGTCTCGGGCGTCAGCACCACGCTTGCCACCGGACCCGTCGGGTCGTTGCCGCCGCCGCCACCGCCGGAGCTATCCGGCCCGATGACGAGGTTCATGGTGCTCACCTGCCCCGGGACCACGCCGACCAGGGCTGCCGCGCGCTTCCATGGATAGCCCGGCGGGTAGGCCTCGACCCGGTACTCGCCCTGCACGAGATACGGGATGACGTAGTGGCCGGTCGCGTCGGTGCGCCCGGTGGCCGCGAGGAAGCCGATCGGGTGGCCCGACACCTCGCGATACACCTCGATGGCGATATTCTCGACGCTCCACAGGATCAAACTCGTATCGGGCGCGTACGTCACGCTGCCCCGGATCTCGCCGGTCGCCGACGCGACTACCGCGCGGATCGCCGGAATGAAGACGAACGGCCCCCCGCCGGCCTGGCGCGCAAAACTGCGGCCGACGTCGAAGTCGATGACGATGTCGCCGCCGGTCGTGCCGATGGTGAGCGGCTGCTCGACCAGCGCGTACAGCGCCAGCTCGTCCGCGACGGGCCACTGCACCGGCGCGAGGCTGCCGTTGCGCCGCACGACCGACGAGCGGCTCGTGTTGATGACCACCCGCACCGCGGCGTACTGGGCCGCCGGCAGCTCGGCCTCGCCGAGCAGCGCGGTGCGCCCCCCCTGGAGGTCCAGGAGGTTGAAGGTCCGCTGGGGTGTCGCCACCGTCACCCAGTTCGGACCGCCGGACGTGTCCGCGTCGCTCGAGGCGTCAATGCGGGCCACGTACACGTTCACCGCGGCGATCGAGTCGTACGGGAACGGGGCGTCGGAGAGGTAGATGATCGTACGCGCGCCGACCGGGACTCCGGGCTCGCCCCTGCACGAGATCGCGAGGGCCAGGGCCGCCACCGTCGTCCATCGCCTCATGGTGTGCTCCGTTGGCAGGAGTCTCACCCTCTCCAACGCGCGACCCGCCGGTGTTCTGACGGCGGACCGGCGCGTCCTGTGGTCGCCGCCCGGTCAGAAGACGCCGTCCTCGCGCGTTCGACGTCCGGACCAGTCACCGAGGCGACCCGATGACCGCACGATTCCCCCTGATGATGGCGGCCGCCCTCATCGCCGCCGGCTGCATCGGACCCGCCGAGCAGAGCCCTCCCTCGGCACACGGGACGCACGCGGCGAGCCCCGTCGAGACGTGGCTCGCCATCGGCGACGAGATCCGCGTGGACTCCCTCCTCCGGGTGCGCCTGAGGGACGTCGTCTCCGACTCCCGGTGCCCGCCGGCGCCCGTCGTGTGCGTCTGGGAGGGGGACGCGGGCATCGAGATCCTCTACGGACCCCTGGCGGGGACCTCGTACGCCGACACGCTCCACCTGACCCGTAGCCGCAACGCGACCCCGTTCGCGGGATACCGGATCACGTTCCTCGAGCTGGCGCCGGGACCCTCCGTCGAGACGATTCCCCGAGACGCGTACACGGCACGCCTCCGCATCGAGCGGGTCGCTCCGTAGGCCACCTCGCAGGATCGCGCGCGCACGGCCGACCACCGCGGGCCTAGTCGCGTCGCCCGCCGGGCGCACTGACGCGTACCGAGGCACCTTCGCCCTCGGCCAGCGCGGGGAGCCGCAGCGGCGTCTCCCCGCCGATCCGGATGACGACGCTGGTGACACCGGCTGGGAGCCGGATGGCGTAGTCGGCCGTCGCCTCCGCCCGGTTCGCGATGCGGACGCCGTCGGGGAACACGCGCAGCTCCGCGTCTTCCGCGTCGCCGATCAGCGCCGCCGTGACGGACGGCCCCGTGCCGCGCTCGAGACGCAGGCGGCCGCCCGCCTGGCGCACGGCCACCTCGACGACGAGGATTCCCGCACGGGGCGTGAACGTGACCGCGTTGGCCGGCGCGGGCGCCGCCGCCGGAGCCGCCGGCGCCACCGGAGCCGCGGCGGGGCGGCGGACGGATGCCGCCCAGATCCCGCGAGCCGTCTCCACGATCCACGCCCGCACCGGCCGGACCATCGCGGCACCCGACAGCAGCACCGCGATGGCCGCCGCCATGCGCCAGCGCACGACCAGACGCCGGCGCCGCGCCGCCGCGATCCGCCCGGCCGGGAAGGCGAGCGACGGGACAGGCAGGTCCGTCTCACGCAGCAGCGCCGAGAGCGCCGCGCGGCGGCGATCCAGCAGCCCGTCGTCGCTCATCGCGCGTCCTCCGCATCCAGGTCGAGACGGGCTGCCAGCTTCGCCAGCGCCCGCGCGAACATCGTCCCCACCGATTTCTCCGTCGTTCCCACCGCCTCGGCGACCTCGCGGTGGCGGAACCCCTCCTCGCACATCAGCAGGACCACCCGCTCCCGCGGTTCCAGCTCGTCCAGCGCCGCGCGGACCCGCGCGCGTAGCTCGGCGCGCTCCACCGCCACGCCGGGATCGGGGGCCGGGTCCGCCGCCGGCACCCGTGTAACGTGCGCCGCCGCCAGTTGCTGACGCCGCCGCGCGGTGCGCAGCGCGTCGAGCGCGACCGTGGTGGCCACCCGGAACAGCCAGGCCCGCAGCCGCGACCGGTCGCGCGGCGGCCGTTCGGCGAGCCGGACGAACGCCTCCTGCACCACGTCCTCGGCGAGATCCGGGTCCCCCGTGAAGCGCGCCGCATACCGGTACAGCTCCGCGTGGTGCCGCTCGTAGAGCGCCGCGACGTCCATTCAGAATGCCACACGGAGTCCGACCAGCGGAAGCCGCGGCAGCCCCCGGTCGAACCGGTCGCACACGCCGCCGCCCGCCGGCACCTGGAAGGGCGCGCCCGGCGTGCACTGCCGCAGACTGCCCGTGTACGTCACCGCGTTCGCCGCGCCGAGGAGGTTGCGGACCTGGAGCCAGGCGCCGACCTGGACACCGCCGAAGGCATGCGACCAGTCGAGCAGCAGATCGAGCGACGCGTACGGCGGCGTGCGCTCCGCGTTGGGCGACTCGATGTACAGGGCGGCGGTGTCGGCCGGCGAACAGGGCCGCAGGGTGTCGCATGGCGCGCGACCGAGCAGAAACCGCGAGAACGGCGCGCCGCTCAGCCAGGTCAACGCGGCGCCGACCCGCAGATCGTTGCCTGCCCGCACCATGAGCGTCGCATCGAGCGCGTGCCGGCGGTCCGCCGGCGACGGAAAGTGGTACCACACCGGCTGCATCGCGGAACGCGCCGCCAGTTCCGACACGCCCCACGAGTACGACCAGGAGGCCGTCCACCGCCCGGCGAGCCGCCGCATGCCCAGCTCTACGCCGTGCGCCCGGTTCTCGGCCGTGACGAAGATGGGACGCTGGCTGGTGAGGGTCCCCGCCAGCGGCTCCGGGACGACCATCCCGGTCGCCCGGCGCCCGTACCCGTTCACCGCGGCCACCCAGCGCTCCCCGAGCCACAGCTCGACACCGGCGGTCGCCACGTCGGAGCGGAGCGCGGGGATCGTGTCCCCCGCCATCAGCCACACGTCGGTGAGGTAGAGGTCCGGGCCGACGCTCGGACCCGCGGGAGCGAGCGCCTGCGTGTACTGCCAACTGCGCGCAGCCGCGGCGGTGAACGTCAGCCGTGAGCCGAACGGCGACGCGCGTGCCGCGATCTTCGGCGCCACGCCGACGGGCGCGGAGTTGCGCACCTGCTCGTGCGCCTCCACACGCAGGCCGACCTCGATCGCTGCGCGCTCGCCCAGCGCCAGCCGCCGCTCGGCCCAGACCGAGAGCAGATCGAGGTGGTCCGCCGCGACCAGCGTGTCGGGGAGGACCGCCACCGGGTACGGCCGTGGGTACTGCCCCGCGTAGTGCTGCCGCTGGCCCGCGTACTGCACGCCGAGGACCCAGGACGGGCTCCCCGAGCCCCCGTCGGGCGCGATCTCGGACGCGATCGCGACGACCTGCACGCTGTTGCGCGTCGTGCCGTGCTCCACCGGCTCGCGCCCCGGTGACGTCTCCAGCCGCGCGGCCACCGGGTCCACCCGGCCGTCAAAGCGGCTGACCCCGACCGTGTGCCGTGCCCGCCAGCCGCCCAGCGGCGTGAGGAGCGAGACACGTCCCAGCGCGTTCCCCCATCGCCCGACGGTGGCGCGCAGCAGGTCGCGCACCGGGCCATCCACGCCGTCGGACTCCACCAGGCCGCTCGCCTCCAGCGCGAAGCCGCGGCCGAGATCGGCGTCGAGGCGGCCCGTCACGTCGAAGAACGAGTAGGGGATCGCCGTCCCGCTGTCCGCGCCGAGCGACTCGGCGAGCCGGGTGACGAGGTCCACGTACGAACGGCGGGCGGCGAGCGTGATCCCCGTGCGTCCGCCCGGCGAACCCCAGTCGCCCGCGACACGCGCGCTC
>CAYLJK010000019.1:0-8579 GCA_964383975.1 uncultured Gemmatimonadales bacterium
GAGAAACGATGATTGAGAGCCCGGAACGGGCGAAAGATACTGGCAAGTTCCTTCCTGTCAATATGTTACGGAGGGACCGCAACGCGGCTCCCCGGCGCATTTCCACCGCACGACCCTTCGGCGGGCCGGCTTAACTGCATGCTGTTCAGCGCGTTACGGCCCGTGCATTGCCCGGCGCGGCCGGCCCCGAGTACCATCCCTCGATGCCCGACCAGCGCATCGTGCGCGGCGCGTGCCCGCACGACTGTCCCGACACCTGCGCCATGCTCGTCACCGTGCAGCGCCGCGGCGACGCATGGCGCGCCGTGGAGCTGCGCGGCGATCCCGAGCATCCGGTGACGCGCGGCTTCCTTTGCGCGAAGGTGGATCGCTACCTCGAACGAACGTATCACCCCGAGCGCCTGGGGCATCCGATGGTGCGCATGGGCGCGAAGGGCGAGGGCCGCTTCGCACGCGTCAGCTGGGACGAGGCGCTCGACCGCGTGGCGGAAGGGCTGCGCCGCGCGATCGCGACCCACGGTCCGCAGGCGGTGCTCCCCTACTCGTACGCCGGCACGATGGGCCTGGTCCAGGGCCAGTCCATGGACCGCCGCTTCTTCCACCGGCTCGGCGCGTCGCTGCTGGACCGCAGCATCTGCTCGCACGCCGGCACGGCGGGGATGCGCATGACCGTCGGCCAGAACCTCGGGACCGACACCGAGGCCGTCAGCGACGCGCAGCTGATCCTCATCTGGGGAAGCAACACCCTCACGTCGAATCCGCACCTGTGGCCGTTCGTGCGCGCCGCGCGCGGGCTCGGCGCGACCGTCGTCGCCATCGACCCTCTCGCCACGCGGACCACCCGCCGGTGCGACCGCCACCTCATGATCCGGCCCGAGACCGACGCGGCGCTGGCGCTCGGCATGCTGCACGTGCTCTTCGCGGAGGGGCTCGCCGATCGCGACTACCTCGAGCGTTACACCGTCGGGGCCGCGGCGCTGGAGCGGCGCGCCGCCGAGTGGCCGGTGGAGCGCGCGGCCGCGATCTGCGAGCTGCCGGCCGCGGAGATTCTCCGGCTGGCGCGCGAGTACGGCCGCGCGCGCCCGGCCTTCATCCGCATCAACTACGGGATGCAGCGGCACTACGGCGGCGGGATGGCCGTGCGCACCATCGCCTGCCTCCCGGCGGTCGCCGGTCACTGGCGGCACCCGGCCGGCGGCATCCAGATGTCCACGTCGGCCGCGCACCGACTGAACCGCGAGGCCCTCGAGCGCTTCGACCTGATCCCGCCCGGCACCCGGACGATCAACATGAGCAGGCTCGCCGACGCGCTGACCGCACCGGACGCGGGGGTCGGCGGTCCGCCGGTCGCGGCGATGGTGGTGTACAACTCCAACCCCGGCGCCGTGGCCCCTGACCGCTCGCGGGTGCGGCGCGGCTTGGCGCGCGAGGACCTGTTCCTCGTCGTGCTCGAGCACTTCGTCACCGACACCGCGCGCCACGCCGACGTGCTGCTCCCGGCCACGACCCAGCTCGAGCACTGGGACCTGCACTACGCCTACGGCCACTTCTACGTGACGCTGAACCGGCCCGCCATCCCGCCGCGGGGGGAGGCGCTGCCCAACAGCGAGATCTTCCGCCGGCTGGCCGCGCGGATGGGGCTCGACGAACCGCTGTTCCGGGACGGCGACGAGGACCTCATCCGCCAGGCGCTTGACACCGATCATCCCCACCTGCGGGGGATCACCTTCGAGCGCCTGCTCGAGCGGGGCTGGATGCGGCTCACGCTGCCGACGCCGTACGCGCCGTACGCCGATGGCGGCTTCGCGACCCCATCGGGGAAGTGCGAGCTGTACTCCGAGCGCCTCGCCGCCGAGGGATTCGATCCGCTGCCGACATACCTTCCGCCGCGCGAGTCGCGCGAGGCCGACCCGCAGCGGGCGGCGCGCTTCCCGCTCACGCTGCTCTCGCCGCCGGCGCACCAGTTCCTCAACTCCACGTTCGTCAACGTGGACAGCCTGCGCCGCCGGGCGGGCGCACCGACGCTCCGCCTCCACCCGGACGACGCGGCATCGCGCGCGATCACGGACGGCATGCGCGTCCGGTGCTTCAACGACCGCGGAGCGTTCGAGGCCGCGGCCCAGGTGACGGCCGACGTGAAGCGCGGCGTCGTGCAGGCGCCCTCCATCTGGTGGGGCCGCTGGGCCCCGGACGGGATGAACGCCAACGAGACAACCTCGACCGCGCTGACGGACCTTGGAGGCGGCGCGACGTTCTACGACAACCTCGTGGAGGTGGAAGCGGCGCGCTGAGCGCCGCGGGCGCATATTCCCTGCGCCGGGACGCGTCCGTCCCGCATCACCCCCGGAGGGACCGATGAGCAAGCTCGTGTTCGGCGTCCTCTTCCTCGCCATCGCGACCCTGATACTGAGCGCCGCCTCGGCGGTGAAGGCGCAGGGCCGGGTCGCGGGCGGCGTGCTGCGCACCGTCGCGCTCGTGGTGATGGCCATCGGCGCGCTGCTGGTCGTCGGGAGCGCCGTCGTCGTGATCGCGCCCGGCCAGGTCGGCGTGCGGCACGCCTTCGGCTACGTCTCCTCGCAGCCGCTGATGCCGGGGATCCGCTTCGTGCCGCCGTGGTCGTCGGTCGAGCGCTATTCGGCGCGCGAGGAGCAGTTCCCGGAGACCGGCGAGGACGCGGAGCAGATCGCCGCCCTCTCCAGCGAGCAGATGGGGATGACCGTGGACGTGGCGCTGCGCTGGCAGATCGATCCGCAGATGGCGCCGCGCATCTTCACCGAGATCGGCAACGAGGCGCAGATCCACAGCGCCGTCCGCAACGCCATCCGCAAGGGCGTGCGGGACGGGATGGTGCAGTTCTCCATCAACGACATCGCGCAGCGCACCCGGATCGCCCAGGCGATGGAGGCGCTGGTGGACTCCGCCCTGGTGACCCAGCCGCGGGCCGGCGGCGGCGACTTCCGCATCGCGCAGGTCACGGCGTTCTTCCTGCGCGACCTCCAGCCCCCGCAGCAGGTGGTCGCCGCGATCAACAACAAGATCGCGCAGGAGCAGCAGATCGCCACCGAGCGCCACCGCGTCGAGGTCGCCCGGCTCCAGGCCGAGCAGCAGCGCTTCCTGAACCAGACGCTCACCCCCGAGGCGCTGACGAAGCAGTACCTGGAAGTGCTGCACGACATGCGGCAGTCGAACAATCTCGTGATCCTGGTGCCGACGGAGGGAGGCGTGCCGATGCTCGACATCAACACGCTGCGGCGCAACCTCCGCGCCGGCCAGCAGTAGCATGGCCGTCGTCACCGTCACCCGGCAGTTCGGGGCGGGGGGCTCGCTCGTCGCGAAGCTCGTCGCCCAGGCGCTGGACTGGACGGTGATCGACAACGAGTTCGTGGACGAGGTGGCGGCGCGCGCCGGCCTCCGGCCCGAGGAGGTCGCCCTGCGGGAGGAGCGCGCGCCGTCCCTCATCGAGCGGCTCGCGCGCGCGCTCGCCACCGCGTCCCCCGAGGTCTTCATCCCGGCGGCGACCACCGCCGGTCCGGAGCCGGACGAAGAGCGCATCGTCCGCGTCACGGAGCGGGTCATCGCGGAGGCGGCGCAGCACGGCCGCGCCGTCGTGGTCGGGCGCGGCGCGCAGTTCGTCCTGGCGAGCGTGCGGCAGGAGCCGCACCTGCACGCGTACGTCGTGGCCCCGCGCGAGGTGCGCTGCCGCGTGCTGGCCGCGCGGCTCGGCGTGGACTTGGCGGAGGCCGAGCGCCGCGCCGACGCCACCGAGGCGACCCGCGACCGGTACGTCGAGCGGTGGTACGGCCGCAAGCGCCAGGACCCCGCCAACTACCACCTCGTCCTCAACACCGCCTGGCTTGGGTACGACGGCGCCGCGGACCTCATCGTGAGCGCGGTCCGCCGGCGCGGCTGGGCCTGACTCACCGGATCGCCGCCACCTCGGGCGCCGCCCGCCGCCACAGCCACAGCGTCGCGAGCCCCGCGAGCGCGCCGCCAAGCGCCACCGCCGCCGGCGCGCCGATGCGCCCCGCCAGCCACCCCGCCTGGAGCGCGCCGAGCGGCGCCAGCCCCACGAACGAGAGCGCCCACAGGCTCATCACCCGGCCGCGCAGGTGGTCGGGGACGATCCCCTGGAGCAGCGTGTTCGACGCCGCGTTGTTCAGCACCATGCAGAAGCCCGCGGCACCGAGGGCGGCGAGCACCAGCGGGAACCACCGCGCCCAGGCGAACACCACGACCGCGACGGCGAACGCCGGTCCCGCCCACGTCACCAGGCGTCCGCGCCGGGCCCGGACGCCGAACGCGGCAAGGCCGAACGCCGAGACGAGCGCGCCGAACCCCACAGCCGCGCTCATCACCCCGAGCCCGTCGGCGCCCACCCGCAGCACATCCCGCGCGAACACCGGCAGCAGCACGACGTACGGGAAGCCGAGGACGCTGAGCACCGCGGTGTTCGCGACCAGCGCGGCGACGCGCCGGTCCCCGCGCACGAAGCCGAGGCCCTCGCGGAAGCGGTGCAGCGCGTCACCGGCCGCAGCCGCCCGCTCCCGGGGCGCGAGCCGGATGCGGTCCAGCCCCACCAGCACCGCCCCGTAGCTCAGCGCGTTGAGCAGGAAACACACCGTGAGCCCGACGTGCGCCACCAGCAGCCCGGCGACGGCCGGACCCACGATGCGCGTGGCGTTGAACGCCGTCGCGTTCAACGCGATCGCGTTGGTGAGGTCCTCCTTCCCCACCAGCTCGACGATGAACGACTGCCGCGCCGGAATCTCCACGCTGTTCAGCAGCCCCATGAACCCCGCGAGCGCGGCGACGTGCCACGCCGCCACCCGGCCCGTGCCAACCAGGATGGTGAGCACCAGCGCCGCGGCACCCATCAGCGCCTGACAGAGCATCACCAGGCGGCGCTTGTCGGCGCGGTCCACGTACACCCCGGCCGGCAGGGAGAACAGAAGGATCGGCACCGAACCCGTGAACGAGACGAGCCCGACCCAGAACGCCGAGTCGGTCAGCTGGAGCACGAGCCAGCCCTGGGCGAGGCTCTGCATCCACGTGCCGGTCAGGGAGATCAGCTGCCCGGTCCAGAAGAGCCGGAAGTTCCGGTGCCGCAGGGCGGCGAAGGGCGAGAGCGGCACGCCGGGCATTGCCGGAATCTGGCCCCGGCGAGACGTTAGGTGGAAGTGGATCCCGCGCTGACCTTCCTCCGCTGGGCGGTGTTCGTCGCCGCCGCCGCCGCCGCGTGCGCGGCCGCCGCCGCGATGCTGGTGCAGCGCCGCGTGCTGAATCCGTTCGGCGCACCGGCCCGGGCCGTCCGACGGCTGACCGACCCGCTGATCCGCCCCATCGAGCGGCGGCTCATCCGCGGTGGCGGGAACCCGCAGTCGGCCCCGTGGTGGCTGCTGGGCATCGCACTCGTCCTCGGCATCCTCCTGATCTCCGCCGTCGAGTGGCTGGCGCAGGAGATCCGCCTCTTCGACGCCGCGGCGGCCGGCGGACCCCGGCGCCTCCTGGCCGTGCTCGTGGACTGGGCCTTCGCGCTCCTCATGATCGCGCTCCTGGTGCGCGTCATCGGCTCGTGGTTCGGCCTCGGCCCTTGGCACGGCCTGATGCGACCGATGCACCTGGCCACCGAGTGGCTGCTCCGGCCGCTGCGGGGGATGCTCCCACGATTCGGCCCCCTCGACCTGTCACCGCTCGTCGCCTGGTTTCTGCTCGGCATCCTGCGCGTGGCGGTCGGCCGGCTGCTCGGGTGACCGCGCGGCTCGTGGTGCACGTGCAGCCGCGGGCGCGCCGCACCGAGGCCGTCGGGCGGCACGGCGACGCGATCCGGGTCCGGCTCGCCGCGCCGCCGGTGGACGGTGCCGCCAACGATGAGCTGGTGCGCTTCGTGGCCAAGACGCTCGGCGTGCCGCGGCGCGCGGTGCGGCTCGTCGCCGGTGCCACGTCGCGACGCAAGGTCGTCGAGGTGGACGGGATCAACCCGGAGGACGTCGCCCGGAGGCTCGCGTGAGCCCGCCCTCCGGCCGCCTGCTCGCGGTCCTGCTGGTGTTCATCGGCGGCACCGTGGGGGGCGCCGCGCTCCGGCCGTTCGGCGCGGGCGGCATCGTGGTCGGCGCCCTGATCGGGAGCCTGGCCGGCTGGATGATTGCCAGACGCGTGATGCGGAGGCTCTTCTGATGCGTTCCCACGTCCTGGTCCTCGCGGCGGCGCTCGCCGTGCCGCCCCCGCTCCCGGCACAGCAGGATCCGGTCACGGCTATTACCGGCGTCACGGTCATCCCGATGGACCGCGAGCGCCGGCTGCCCGACCAGACGGTGCTCGTGCGCGGCCAGCGGATCGTCGAGGTCGGGCCCGCGGCACGCGTGCGCATCCCCGGCGGCGCCGTGCGCGTGGACGGCCGCGGCAAGTACCTCATCCCGGGGCTCGCGGAGATGCACGCGCACATTCCGGGCGGTGCGGGGGGCGAGCTGGTGGACCGGGTGTTGTTCCTCTACGTGGCCAACGGGGTCACGACCGTGCGCGGCATGCTCGGCGCGCCGATGCACCTCGCGCTGCGCGACCGCGCCGCGCGCGGCGAGCTCCTCGCCCCGACCATCGTCACGAGCGGCCCCTCGTTCAACGGGACCTCCGCTCCGGCGCCCGAGGCGGCGCGGCGCATGGTCGAGGAGCAGCACGCCGCCGGGTACGACTTCCTGAAGATCCACCCCGGGCTCTCCCGTGCGACCTTCGACACACTCGCGGCCGCCGCCGCGCGCGCCGGCATCCGCTTCGCCGGGCACGTGCCCTTGGACGTCGGACTGGCCCGGGCCCTCGAGGCCCGGTACGCGAGCATCGACCACCTCGACGGGTACGTCGAGTGGCTCGCGGGCCTCCTCCCGGGGGAGAACGGCGGCTTCTTCGGCCTCGCCGTCGCGGATCGCGTGGATGAGCGGCGCGTCACCGACATTGCGCGCGCCACCCGCCAGGCCGGGGTCTGGGTGGTTCCGACGCAGACGCTGCTCGAGACGGTCGCATCGGGGGAGGCACCCGAACAGATGGCGTCGCGGCCCGGTATGGAATACCTGCCGCGCACGATGGTGCAGGGCTGGATGAACACGTTGCGCTCGTGGCGCGGGGCCGGCGTCGGCGCCGCCACCGCCGAGCGGTTCCTCACGATCCGGCGGCGCCTCGTCCGCGAGCTGCACCGGGCCGGGGCCGGCATCCTGCTCGGCTCCGACGCACCACAAGTCGGCAACGTCCCCGGCTTCTCGGTCCACAGGGAGCTGGAGAGCTACGTGGCCGCCGGCCTCACCCCCTACCAGGCACTGGAGACCGGCACGACGGCCGTCGCCCGGTTCCTTGGCCGCGAGGCCGAGACCGGCACCGTGGCGGCCGGACAGCGCGCGGACCTCGTCCTGCTCGACGCGGACCCGCTGGCGGACATCCGGAACACGCGCCGGATCGCCGGGGTCATGGTGCGGGGGCGCTGGCTGGGAGCGGACGAGATCCGGGAACGGTTCGCGGGGATGCGGTAGCAGCGCTGACCGGTGACCGGCACCGGTCAGCGACCATCGGTCATCGGTCCGCCCGGATAGCGCTTCTCGATACCCGGCGCTAGATTGCCCACATAACCGACGTCGTGGCGATTTGCGGCATATTGCGGCCACGTTAAACCTCCGCTAAAAAGCCGGCCCGGTGGTGCCAGCTTTGGCGCCGCCGGGCTTGCTTGCAGCGGGGAGCACGGAGCGGGACCAGGGAGCCGGAGGGGCAGAGCGCCCGCTCCCAGCTCCCCGCTCCCTGCTCCAGGGAGCCCATGGCACCGGCAGTGCATCCTGACCTGCTTCGCGACCTCCTGCGCCGTCGCATCCTCGTGCTCGACGGCGCGATGGGGACGATGATCCAGCGGCACGGCCTCGACGAGGCCGCCTACCGCGGCGAGCGCTTCAGCGACCATCCCCGGCCGCTGCGCGGGGACAGCGACGTACTCGTCCTCTCCCGGCCGGACGTCATCGCCGGGATCCACCGCGCGTACCTCGATGCCGGCGCGGACCTCATCGAGACGAACACCTTCAACGCCACGCGCATCGCCCAGGCCGACTACGGCCTGGCGCAGGCCGTGCGCGAGATCAACCTCGTTGCGGCTCGTCTGGCCCGTGCCGAGGCCGATGCCGCCACCGCCCGCGACCCGTCGCGCCCCCGCTTTGTCATCGGCATTCTCGGTCCCACCAATCGAACCGCGTCGCTCTCGCCCGACGTCGCCGACCCCGGCTTCCGGAACGTCACCTTCGCCGACCTGCGCGACGCGTACACGGAGCAAGCGGAGGCGCTGCTCGACGGCGGCGTGGATGCTCTGATGGTGGAGACCGTCTTCGACACGCTGAACTGCAAGGCGGCGCTCTTCGCCATCCGGGACCTGCTGGACCGCCGCGGCGAGGACGTGCCCCTGATGGTGTCAGGGACGATCACCGACGCGAGCGGCCGCACCCTGTCGGGTCAGACGGTCGAGGCGTTCTGGAATTCGGTTCGGCACGCCGGGCTCGCCTGCGTGGGGCTCAACTGCGCGCTTGGGGCGGCGGAGCTGCGGCCGTGGCTGTGGATGCTGA